>NZ_JBEZZJ010000007.1:0-219169 GCF_040639095.1 Micromonospora sp. NPDC023966
CAGGTCGAACGCTGGTTCGGCTACCTCACCCAACAGAAGATCCGCCGCGGCGCCCACAAGAGCGTCCAAAGTCTCGAGGCCGACATCCGGGCGTGGATCGCCGACTGGAACAGCAACCCACGCCCGTTCGTCTGGACCAAGACCGCCGACGAGATCCTCGACTCACTCGCCCGATTTTGTAGGCGAATTTCCGGCGCAGAACACTAGCGACCGCGGCGGGCCGCCACCGTCCCCAAGGGTGGGTCGCGGGGCCGGCTTCCGCGCACCGGCCGGGCCCGGCAGGATTGGCACCGGAGATCGGAGACCGACACCGGCGTACCGGAATCGAGTGGCGATGTCGAGACGGACCATCCACGCCGCCGTACGGCGGGTCATGGCGGTGACCGCCGAATACGAACGCACCGGTGACGCGTCTGTCCTCACCGGACCGGAGCTGCCCTACGACGCGGACCTCCTCGCCGCCGCGGCCGGTGACCGGGGCGTCGGCCGGAGCGCCGCGCAGGCGCTGGCCCGGCTCCACTGGTACCGCTACCTCGACCTGCCCGGGCTGGACGGCCTGCGGGAGCGCCGGGCGGCCGTCGCGTTGTTCCGGCAGGGGTGCCGCAGCGACCCGGACGGGGTGCCGGAGCTGATCCGGGACGAATACCGGGAGACCGGCCGGTCCGGAGAGCCACGCCTGTCCGAGGTCCTGCTCAGCCAGCAGCAGACCGATCGGGTCGCGGGACTCCGGCAGCGGCACCGGGCCGGTTCCGGGAAGGCCCTGCGGATGCTCGTCACGCTCTATCAGGAGTGGCTGCCGTACCTGTCCCGTGAGCGCGACGAGGCGGCCGACATGCTCCGTGCCGCGCTCCTCACCGACCTCGCCGAGGTGTTGACGACACTGGCCGAGGAGACCGGGGACGGCCGGACCTACGACGAGGCGCTGGACGCCCTGTCCCAGGCCGTGGGGGCCACCTCGACCCGGGACCCGCACCGGCTGCACCGGCTGCTCCGCCGGGCCCGCCTGTTCGAACGCTACTTCGACCGGGGCGCCGGCCCGCGGGCGCTCGAACTCGCCGTCGGTGACTACCGCCGAGCGGCGCAGCTCGCCTGGGGGCGCCACCCCACCGACCCGGGGGTGGTGGCGCGGCTCGGCGCGGCGCTGTGCCGGCTGCACGAGGTGCCGGGGCAGGGGTCGGTGGAGCTCCTGCTCGAGGCGACCGCCGCCTGGCGCGACGTGGTGCTGGCCACGCGGCTGGACCGGCCGGCGGCCGCGCCGGCCCTCGAGCGGCTCAACACCGTGGCCAACCTGCTCGCCGACGAGATCGGTCCCGAGCTGGCCAGCGCGATCGTCACCGCGGCCGACCAGCCGGCGGTGCTCGACCGGCTGCTGCGGCGGGCCGAGGAGCTTGCCGACCGGATCGTGGTGGACGCCGCGGCCCCGGCGTTGGCCGAGCAGCACCGGTCGGCCGTCCTGCTGGTCGCCGCGGTGCCCGGCGGCCATCCGGAGCGGCCCCGGGCCCTGCTCCTGCTCGGCGGGGCGGAGCGGCACCGTTGGGAACACGGCGGCGAGCTGGACGGCGCGGTGCGGGCGGCGACCTGGGCCCAGCTCGCCCTGGACGCCGCCGGGCCGGAGCATCCGCTGCGGCGGCCGGCGCTCAATCTGCTGGCCGGCGCAGCCGCCACGGCGGGGATGCACGGGCAGGCCGAAGGGCTGGTCGAGGTGGCCGTCTCCGCCGCGCGTGCGGCGCTGGAGCTGGCCGACGAGCAGCCGGACACCCGTCCCCGGCAGCTCGATGTCCTCGCCGGCGCCCTGACCGCCGCCGGGTGGCTGGCCGAGGATCCGGAGCTGCTGGATGAGGCGGTGCGACACCAGCGGGAGGCCCTGGAGCACACGCCGGCGCGGCACGAGGCGTACCCGCTGCGGCTGATGGGGCTCGCCGACGCGCTGGTCCGCCGGGCGGTGCTGGCGCCCGACGACGTGCTGCTCGCCGAGGCCGTGGAGACCAGCCGTCGCGCCGCCGAGGCGCTGCCCGCCGGCGACTCCCGCCGGGTCGGCTTCCGCTACAACGAGGCGAGCAGCCAGGCCCTCCTTGCGGTGCGCCAGGCCGACGAGGCCGGCCTGCTGGCGGCCGAACACACGTTCCGCGAGGCCCTCGCCCTGCTGGCGCCGGACCACCCGGACCAGCCCCGGATCGGCAGCACGATCGCCGACACCCGCTACCGGCGCTACCTCCTCAGCGGTGACCTCGACGTGCTGGCCGACGCCGTGCGGCTGGCCCGGCAGGCGGTGGCGCAGACCCCGGCCGGGCACCACTGGTGGCCGCTGCGGGCCACGTTGTTCGCCCGGGCCGCGGCCGAGCTGGCCCGGTCCGGCGGCCCGGGCGCCGACCGGGCGAGGACCGAGGCCATCTCCATGTACGCCGCCGTCGCCGCGTCGTCCGGGGTGGACCCGGCGACCCGGATCGACGCGGAACGCCGGCAGGCCGAGCTGGCCCGCGAGGCCGGCGACCCGGCGGCCCGGCTGGCCGCGCTGGAGCGGGCGGTGCGGGAGCTGCCCGCCTCCGTCGACCGGTCGTCGTCCGGGCGGCGCCGGCTCCACGCGGTCGCCACGCTGGGCGGGGTGGCGACCGAGGCCGCCGCCGCCGCGCTCGCAGCGGACGACGCCGAGCGCGCCGTCGAACTCCTGGAACGCGGCCGGGGCCTGCTGTTCCACGAGGCCCTGGGGATCCGTGGCGGCCGGGTGGAGCTGCGCGCGATCGACGCCCGGCTCGCCGCGGAACTCGACCGGATCGACCGGGAGCTGGCGCAGGCGGACGCCTACACACAGGTCCGGAAGTTCAGCATCCAGGTGGAACGCCGGAAGGCGTCCGGCGAGGTGCTGGCCAGCTCCAGCAGGGACTGGGATCCCCGGCCGGTCTGGCTGGCCCGGACCCGGCAGCTCGCCGCCGAGCGGGACCGGGTGGTCGAACGGATCCGCCGGCTGCCCGGGTTCGCCGATTTCCTCCGGCCGCCGTCGATGCCGCTGCTGCGCCGGCGGCTGGCCGGGATGCCGGTGGTCGTCGTCACGATGCACGGCGACCGGGGCGACGCCCTGGTCGTCCCGGCCGACCCGTACCGGCCCGTGCGGCCGGTGCGCCTGCCCGACCTGCGCGCGACCGTGGTCCGGCGGCACGTGGTCCGCTGGTACGCCGCGGTGGCCGAGACGACCGACCCGGCGGTGCCGTTCGACCGGCGCGCCGCCGCCCAGGAGGACCTGCACGGCATCCTGGGCTGGCTGTGGGACGCCGTCGCCGGGCCGGTGCTCGACCTGCTGGCCCCCGGGGACGAGCCGCCGCCGCGGATCTGGTGGTGCCCGGTCGGCCCGCTGGCCCGGCTCCCGCTGCACGCCGCCGGTCACCACCGCGAGCCCGGCCGCCGGCGTACCGTCCTCGACCGTGCGGTGTCGTCCTGGACGCCGACCCTCACCGCCCTGGCCCACGCGGGGGCGGACCGGCCGCGACGGCCGACGGCAGCCACGGCCGCCGTCGTCGGCGTGCCGACCGCGCGGGACCTGCCGGCGCTGTCCCAGGTACGCGCCGAGGTCGAGCAGGTCGCCCGGCTGATCCCCGGCTCCACGATGCTCGCCGGCACCGAGGTGGCGCCCGACGCGGTCGAGGACGCGCTGCGGGACCACCCGATCGCCCACTTCGCCTGTCACGGCGAGGCGGACGCCGGCGGGCCGGCGATGCTGACCGGCGGGCTGCGCCTGGGCGCCGGCGGCACGCTCAGCCCGCACCTGGTGGGCTCCTACCACCTGGAGCGGGCCGAACTGGCCTTCCTGTCCGCGTGCGGCTCCGCGCAGACGCATCCCACGTTCACCGACGAACCGCTGCACCTGGCCGCGGCGTTCCAGCTCGCGGGCTTCCGGGGCGTGATCGGCACGACGTGGCGTACCCCGGACAGCGCGCGGGTCGCCGCGGCGTTCTACGCCGGCCTGACCGACGGCGGCACCCGCCCCCCGGACACCACCGCGGCGGCCCGGGTGCTCACCGAGACGGTACGCGCGGTCCGCGACGAGTTCCCGGCGACGCCGACCCGCTGGGCCGGCCACCTCCACGTCGGACTGAACCGGCCGCTGTGACCGCCTCGACCGCCTCCGTGGTCAGTCCGCGGGCGGCGCCACCGCGCGGCGCAGCTCCCGCTTGAGCACCTTGTGGCTCGGCCCGATCGGCAGCGCGTCGACGTACCGGACCTGGCGCGGGTACTTGTGCCGGCCCAGGTGCTCGCGGGACCAGTCAATCAGCTCCTGCTCACCCGGCAGGCCGGGACCCGCCGGGTCGGGCACCACCACAGCGCAGACCTCCTCGCCGTGCCGCGGGTCGGGCACCCCGATCACCGCCACCTGACCGACCGCTGGGTGCCGGGCCAGGACCTCCTCGACCTCGCGCGGGTAGACGTTGAAGCCGCCCCGGATGATGAGGTCCTTCTTGCGATCCACGATGGTGACGAACCCCTCGGCGTCCTTGTGCCCCAGGTCGCCGCTGCGGAACCAGCCGTCGACCACCGCCTCCGCGGTCGCCTCGGGCCGCCCGAGGTAGCCGGCGAAGACGTTGTGCCCGCGGATGACGATCTCGCCGAGTTCGCCGGTCGGCAGCAGCTCGATCCGATCGTCCAGGTCGGCGCGGGCGATCTCCACCTCGACGCCCCACACCGGGTGCCCGACGGTGCCGGCGCGGGTGCCGAAGTGCGGCTGGTTGGTCGTCGCCGTGGGCGAGGTTTCGGAGAGCCCGTAGCCCTCGAAGATCGTCGTCTGGAAGGCGGCGTTGAACCGTTCCAGCACGGCGACCGGCAGCGACGCCCCGCCGGAGATGCACAGCCGCAGCCGGGGCAGGGTGGTCCGCTCGCGGGCGGCGTCGAGCAGCGCCACGTACATGGTGGGCACGCCGTGGAACACGTCGACCCCCTCGCGCAGCATGAGGTCGATGGCGGCCGGCCCGGTGAACCGGCTCAGCAGCACCAGCGTCGCGCCGAGCCGGAAGGTGCCGTTCATCGCCACGGTCTGACCGAAGCTGTGGAACAGCGGCAGGCAGCCGAGAACCACGTCCGTGTGGCGCGCGTCGTTGGCGTCGAAGACGTTGACGCTGGCGTTCATGACCAGGTTGAGGTGGGTGAGCAGGGCGCCCTTGGGCACGCCGGTGGTGCCGCTGGTGTAGAGCACCACCGCGGTGTCCTCCGCCTGCCGGGTGACGTACGACGGCAGCGACGGCAGCCGCTCGCTCACCTCCTCCAGCCGGGACCCGCCGGCGCCGGCCGGACCGACGGTGACCAGCGGTACGCCCGCCGCCGCGGCGGCCGCGGCGCCCAGGGCGAGCTGCGAGCTGTGGCAGACCAGCAGCTTCGCGCCGCTGTCGCGGAGCACGTGCACCGCCTCGTCCACGGTCAGCAGCAGGTGCACCGGCACCAGCACCGCGCCGGCGGCGAGGGCGCCGTAGTAGACCCGGGGGAAGTCGACCACGTTCGGGGCCAGCAGGGCCACCGCGTCGCCCGGGTCGACGCCCAGTTCCCGCAGCCCGGCGGCGTAGCCGCGCGCCTGCCGCCACAGCTCGGCGTAGCTCACCCGGGTGTCGCCGTCGACCACGGCCACCGTGTCCGGGTGCCGCCGGGCGGCCTCGGCCAGCACCATGGCCAGCGACAGCGCGGTCATCGGACCACGCTCCGGAAGGGACGGCCGGCGGTGTCGCCGGTCGCCGCGGTCGTCTCCTCGATGCAGGCCAAGCTCCTCATGCCGGTTGCCCTCCCGGGTCGGTGTGGTGGTCGGATCAGAAGGCGTTGACGCCGGTGAGCGCGCGCCCGATGAGCAGCTGCTGGATCTGGCTGGTGCCCTCGTAGAGGGTCGTGACGCGGGCGTCCCGCAGGTACTTGCCGGCCGGGAACTCGTCGATGTAGCCGTACCCGCCGAAGACCTGGACGGCGTTGTTGGCCGCGCGGACGGCGGCCTCGCTGGCGAAGAGCTTGGCCATCGAGGCCTCGGTGGCGAACGGCTCGCCGCGGTCGACGAGGTCGGCCACCCGCCACACCAGCAGCCGGGCGGCGGCGGTGTCCACGGCGATGCCGGCGATCAGCTGCTGCACCAGCTGGTGCCCGGCGATGGGCTTGCCGAACTGGGTGCGCTGCCCGGCGTAGCCGACCGCCGCGTCGAGGCAGCCCTGCGCGATGCCGACGCAGCCGGCGGCCACCGACATCCGGCCCTTGGCGAGGGTGGCCAGGGCCAGCCGGAAACCGCCGCCCTCCGGGCCGAGACGCGCCGAGTCGGGCACCCGGACGGCGTCGAACCGGAGTTCCCCGGTGGCCTGCCCGCGCAGGCCGAGCTTGCCGTGGATCTCCCGCCGGGTGAGCCCGGCGGCCCCGGTGGGCACCAGGAACGCGGTGATGCCCCGGTGCCCCGGGCCGCCGGTGCGGGCAAAGACCAGCGCCACGTCGGCGGTGGTGCCGTTGGTGATGAAGGTCTTCGTGCCGGTGATCAGCCAGTCGCCGCCGTCGCGGACCGCCCGGGTGCGCAGCGCGGCCGCGTCCGAGCCACTGTCCGGTTCGGTGAGGGCGAAGCAGCCCAGCGCAGCGCCGGAGCAGAGCCGGGGCAGCCACTCCGCCCGCTGCGGCGCCGACCCGTGCGCGGCGATGGACTTGGCGACCAGCCCGAGCGACACCGAGACGATGCCCCGCACGGCGGAGTCGCCGCGGCCGAGTTCCTCGAGCACCAGGCAGTAGGTGAGGTGGTCGCCGCCGGACCCGCCGTCCTCCCCGGGGACGGTGAGCCCGAGGAAGCCGAGCCGGCCGAGCTTCCCGACGATATCCGGGTCGACCTCCTCCCGCCGGTCCCAGGCCGCCGCGTGCGGCACCACCTCCCGGTCGACGAACTCGGCGGCGAGCCGACGAGCCGCCACCTGCTCGGCGGAGAGCTGAAGGTCCATGCGGCTTAAACTAGCGATGCAAGTTTAAGTCCGTCCAGACCCCGCTTCCGCCGACGGCGGGACGAAGGGCTCACGCGGGCTCGGGCGCGGGCACCTCCCGGAGCCGGCCGTCGTCCAGGCGGAGCCACCGCTGCACGCCGATCTCGGCGAGGAACCGCTCGTCGTGGCTCACCACCACGAACGCGCCCCGGTAGGCGCCCAGCGCGTTCTCCAACTGGCCCGCGCTGACCAGGTCGAGGTTGTTCGTCGGCTCGTCCAGCAGCAGGAGGTGGGGCGCCGGCTGCGCGTACAGGACACAGGCCAGGGTGGCCCGGAGCCGTTCGCCGCCGGAGAGCACGCCGACCGGCAGGTGGGCGCGCGCGCCGCGGAAGAGGAACCGGGCCAGCAGGTTCATCCGCTCGGCCGGCGGCCGGTCCGGGGCGTACGCGGCGAAGTTCTCCGCCACCGTGCGGTCCGGGTCGAGCAGGTCCAGCCGCTGCGAAAGGTACGCGACCCGGCCCTCGCCCCAGCGCACGTCGCCGCCCTCCGGATCGAGGTCGCCGCGGAGCAGCCGGAGCAGGGTGGACTTGCCGGCGCCGTTCGGGCCGGTCAGCGCGATCCGCTCGGGCCCCCGGATGGTCACGTCCACCCCCGCCCCGGCGAAGACTGCCCGGCCGTCGTGGTGGACCTGCATCCGCTCCCCCGCCACGACCGTCCGGCCGGCCGGGACGGTGGTGTCCGGCAGGTCCAGGGTCAGCGTCTGGTCCTCGCGCAGCGCCCGGCTCGCCTCGTCGAGCCGGGACCGGGCCTCGGTGAGCCGGTTGGCGTGCATCTGCCGGGACCGGCCGGCCGACTCCTGGGCGCTGCGCTTGAGCCCACCGGCGACGATCCGGGCCAGGCCGGCGCTGTCGAGGTTGCGGGCGGCGTTGCCGGCCCGCCGCTCGGCCCGCTCGCGGGCCTGCTGCATCTCGCGCTTCTCCCGCTTCACCTCCTGCTCGGCGCCGCGCACGGTGCGCTCGGCCGCCTCCCGGGCCGCCCGGGCGGCCTCCTCGTACGCGGTGAAGTTGCCGCCGAACAGGCGCACCTCCCCGCGGTCGAGTTCGGCGATGCGGTCCATCCGGTCCAGCAGGGCCCGGTCGTGGCTGACCAGCAGCAGGCAGCCGGACCACTCCTCGAGCACCGCGTACAGGCGGTGTCGCGCGTCGAGGTCGAGGTTGTTCGTCGGCTCGTCGAGCAGCAGCACGTCGGGGCGGCGGAGCAGTTGCGCGGCGAGGCCGAGGGAGACCACCTGCCCGCCGCTGAGGGTGTCCAGCCGCCGGTCGAGCGGGACGTCGCCCAGACCGAGCCGGTCGAGTTCGGCCCGGCTGCGCTCCTCCACGTCCCAGTCGTCGCCGACGGTGGTGAAGTGCTCCTCGCGGGCGTCACCGGCCTCGATCGCGTGCAGCGCCCGGAGCACCGGGTCGACACCCAGCACCTGGGCCACGGTCAGCTCGCCGGCCAGCGGCAGGTTCTGCGGGAGGTAGCCGAGCACGCCGTCCACCGTCACGGCGCCGCCGGTGGGGGTGAGATCGCCGGCCATCAGCCGGAGCAGGGTGGTCTTGCCGGCGCCGTTCGGCGCGACCAGGCCGGTGCGGCCGGGCGGCACGGTGAAGGACAGGTCCTGGAAGACCGGGGTGTCGTCCGGCCAGGAAAAGGAGAGGTTGCTGCATACGACACAGGCGTCGGACATCGAAGAGACCTTCAGGGTTGCGCCGGGCAGGGCACGGCCGCCCGGATGACGAGACAGGGATGCGACGAGGTGGGCCGGGATCACCCGGAGATGTCGTCGTCGCCCGTCATGTCTGTCTCCTTCGAGTCGCAGCGCGGTCTCTCGGCGCGCTCCCGCAAGCCTAGCAACTCCGGCGCGGGAACTTGACCGCGATTCACCACCGGCTTAGCTTCATCGATCAGAAAGGTCTCTTAACTAATCTCGCTCCGTCCCTCGTGGGAGTGCCGATGCGACCGTTCCGCCACCGCCGCCTCACCGCCCTGGCCGCCCTGTCGGCCGTGCTGATCACCGCCGCCCCGCCGAGCGCCGCGAGCGCGGCGGACGGCTCGCCCGGCCGGGCCGGATACCACCGGGTCGGCTACTTCACCCAGTGGGGCATCTACGGCCGGGCCTTCCCGGTCAGGAAGCTCGACACCTCCGGGGCGGCGAGCCGCCTCACCCACGTCAACTACGCCTTCGGCAACGTCAGCGAGGACGGACGCTGCTACGTGGACGGCGGGCCGGGCGAGGGGGACGCCTGGGCCGACTACCAGCGCCCCGTCCCGGCGGAGGAGAGCGTCGACGGCATCGCCGACACCTGGGGCGAGCCGCTCAACGGCAACTTCGGCCAGCTGGCCAAGCTGAAGACCCGGCACCCCGACCTCAAGGTGATGATCTCGCTGGGTGGCTGGAGCTGGTCGACGTACTTCTCCAACGCCGCCCGCACCGACGCGTCCCGCCGGGCGTTCGTCGCCTCCTGCATCGACCTCTACCTCAAGGGCAACCTCCCGGTGCTGGACGGCGGCAGCGGCGGCCCGGGCGCGGCCGCCGGCGTCTTCGACGGCATCGACCTGGACTGGGAGTGGCCGAACTGGCCGGGCGAGCCGGGCAACGTGGTCCGCGCCGAGGACCGGGAGAACTTCACGAAGCTGCTGGCCGAATTCCGCCGGCAGCTCGACGCGTACGGCCGGCAGGCCCGGAAGCACTACGTCCTGACCGCGTTCCTGCCGGCCAACCCGGCCACCATGGACGCCGGGTACGAGGGCCGGAAGATCTTCCGGTACCTGGACTTCGCCACGGTGCAGGGGTACGACTTCCACGGTTCCTGGGACCCGGTGACCAACCAGCAGTCGGCGCTGCGCGTGCCGGCGGGCGCGCCGGACAACCCCGACTTCTCCGCCGAGGTGGCGATCGACGGCTGGCTCGCCCGCGGCGCGCCGCGCGGCAAGCTGGTCCTGGGCATCCCCTACTACGGTCGCGGCTGGACCGGCGTGACCGGCGGCGGGAACGGGCTGTTCCAGCCCGCGACCGGGCCCGCACCGGCCACCTTCGAGGCCGGCTACGAGGACTACAAGCAGCTCAAGACCCTGCCGGGCAAGGGCTACGCCGTCCACCGCGACCTGCGCGCGGGGCACGCCTGGCTGTTCGACGGCACGACCTTCTGGACATACGACGATCCGGCGGTCGTGTTCCAGAAGACGCTCTACATCCGGCGGGCCGGCCTGGCCGGGGCGATGGTCTGGTCGCTGGACGGCGACGACGACAACGCCACCCTGACCAGGACGATCAGCGTGGGTCTCGCGACCCGGTAGCCGCACGTCCCCGGCTCCGCCGCCGGCCGTCCCTCGGCCGGCGGCGGTCCGTCGTGCTCGCCCCCGGCGGCTCGGCACGGGGGAGACGGGCCGGCTGCGGCGCGACGGCTGACGAACCGTCGATCGGTTCCGGAACCGGCGGATTCTATTGACACCACCCGATGGCCGGGCCGACCCTGTCTGCCAGAGAGCGCTTTCTCATGCCGGTCGTCGCCGACCGGTGTCCGCCGTCCGGCCCGGCCGCCCACCACCACCCGGCGGCCGGGCACACCTGGCCCACGCCCGGCCCGTGTCACGGCCGCCGCTCCCTCCTGGAGACGTCATGAACGCCCGTCCCGTCCCGGCCGATCTCCCACCTCCCCCGCCCACCCGGCGGCTCCGGCCCGCCGCCGTCCTCGCCCTGGTGACGGCCCTGGTCGCGACCTTCGTCGCCGCCGTGACCGGCACCGCCAGCGCCGCCGATCCGCTGCTCTCCCAGGGCCGGCCGGCCACCGCGTCGTCGGTCCAGAGCGCAGCCTTCCCCGCGTCCGCCGCCGTCGACGGCGACACCGGCACCCGCTGGTCCAGCGCCGCGGCCGACCCCCAGTGGATCCGGGTCGACCTGGGCGCCACCGCCACCGTCAGCCAGGTCGTGCTCCACTGGGAGGCCGCGTACGCCACGGCCTACCAGGTGCAGGTCTCCGCCGACGGCGCGACCTGGTCGACCGTCTACGGCACCACCAGCGGCGACGGCGGCGTCGACACGCTCACCGTCGCCGGCTCCGGGCGCTACGTGCGGGTGTACACCACCGCCCGGGGCACCCCGTACGGCGTGTCGCTGTGGGAGTTCCGGGTGTACGGCACGACCGCCGCCACCGGCTGCGACACCACCGGCAACGCCGCCCTCAACCGCCCGGCCACCGCCTCGTCCACCGAGAACGCCGGCTTCCCCGCCTCCGCCGCCGTCGACGGCAACGCGGGCACCCGCTGGTCCAGCGCCGCCGCCGACCCGCAGTGGATCCGGGTCGACCTCGGCGCCTCCCGCACGATCTGCCGCGTCGACCTCAGCTGGGAGGCGGCGTACGCGACGGCGTACCAGGTCCAGGTCTCCGACGACGGCGCCGCCTGGACCACGATCTACGGCACCACCACCGCGACCGGCGGCAGCCTGCAGCTCACGGTCTCCGGCTCCGGCCGGTACGTCCGGATCCTCGGCACCGCGCGGGCCACCGCCTGGGGCTACTCGCTGTGGGAGTTCGCGGTGCGCACCTCCGGCGGCCCGCCGCCGTCCAGCCCACCGCCGGGCGGGGACGTGCTGCTGTCGTACGGCAAGCCGGGCGTGGCGTCCTCCTACCAGGACGACGGCGCCTGCTGGCAGTGCCTCCCGGCCCGGGCGTTCGACCTGGACCCGGCGTCCCGCTGGGCCACCAGCGCCACCACCGGCTGGGTGGACCCCGGGTGGATCTACGTCGACCTCGGCGCCACCGCGACCATCCACCGGGTGGTCCTCCAGTGGGACCCGGCGCACGCCACCGCCTACCAGATCCAGACCTCGAACGACGCCACCACCTGGACCACCATCTACAGCACCACCACGAGCGCCGGGTTCAAGGAGACCCTGGACGTCACCGGCACAGGCCGCTACGTGCGGATGTACGGCACGGCGCGCAGCAGCGGCTACGGCTACTCGCTGTGGGAGTTCCAGGTGTACGGGACGGGCGGCGCGCCGACCGCTCCCCCGCCCGCACCGCCGGACCCGACCTTCCCGGCCACCCGCCTCGTCTTCGCCGACGAGTTCAACGGCCCGGCGGGCAGCCGTCCCGACCCCGGGAAGTGGACCGTCGACCCGGGCACGGGGCAGAACAACGAGTTGCAGTACTACACCGACAACGCCAACGCCGCCATGAACGGCACCGGGCAGCTCGTCATGGAGGCCCGCCGGGAGTCCGCCGGCGGACGCGCGTACACGTCGCACCGGATGAACACCGCGAACCGGTTCCACGTCCAGTACGGCCGGATCGAGGCCCGGGTCAAGGTGCCCAAGGGCAACGGGTTCTGGCCGGCGTTCTGGATGATGGGCGCCGACTTCCTGACCGGGCGGCCGTGGCCGTACAACGGTGAGATCGACATCATGGAGATCCTCGGCCGGGACACCACCCGCAGCTACACCACGCTGCACGCGCCGGCCTACAACGGCGCGGCCGGCTACGGCCAGGAGCGGGTGTGGGGCGTGGACCTGTCCGCCGACTTCCACGTCTACGCGGTGGAGTGGGACAGCCGGGGCATGCGCTTCTTCGTCGACAGCACCGAGGTCTTCTACGCCAGCAAGGCCACGGTCGAGGCCACCCGCGGCCCGTGGGTGTACGACCACCCGTTCTACCTGATCCTCAATCTGGCCGTCGGCGGCGACTGGCCCGGTCCGCCCGACGCGTCGACACCGTTCCCGGCCCGGATGCTGGTCGACCACGTCCGCGTCTACCAGTGACCGGCGGTGTGCCGGGCGGGCGGTGTCCCGTCCGGCACGCCACCCGCGGTCAGCGCCGAGCCAGCTCCGACTCCAACCGCTGGACGAGCGTCCTGCGGTCCTTGCCGCCGCGCTCACGCCGCAACGCGGCCCGGAGCTGGCGCGTGTCGAGGCCGCGGACGAGCTTGACCGCCTCGGCGACCGGCAGGTCCGACAGCTGTCCGGCCGAGGTGGCCTCCCGGCGGGCGCGCTTGGCCGGTCCCGTGTTGGCCACGAACTGCCGCCCGGACCGGGACGCCTGCCGCTTCTTCGTGTCGGTGTCCCGCCGCTGCTCGTCCGAAAGCTTCTGCCAGGCCCGTTTCGGCAGGTAACGAGCGGTCTCGCCGTTCCGGCGCGCCCGGGTGGAGCCGGACCGGGTCTGCCATTCCTCGGCGCCCCACCGCTGCAGGGACCGCTGCCGCTGATCCCGGGGGCCCTCGAAGCCGCCACCGCGCTTCTTGTACTCGTTGGTGAGCAGCTGCGACTTGCGCGCCGACCACTGCCCCGGCCGGCCGCCCTTGTCGGACGCCTGGATCTCCTCCTTGAGCTGCGCTCTGAGCTCGGGCTCGGTGTACCTGGCCATGGCGCACCGGTTACCCGGGCCGAGGAGCGCCATGCGTCCGAGTCGAGGTGTCCCGCCGAGTGCGACTCCGGACGGACCGTCGCCCGAGCCGGTGGATCCGGCCCACCTCTGCCGTATCGTGCCGGCATGGCGAAACCGGTCTGGGCCGACGGTGAGGCGTACGAGGCGTACGTGGGCCGGTGGAGCCGTCTCGTCGCGCACGACTTCCTGCGGCGGCTGGCGCTCCCGCCGGGCCTGCGCTGGCTCGACGTGGGCTGCGGCACCGGCGCGCTGACCGCGACCGTGCTGGCCGAGGCGGATCCGGCGCACGTCACCGGCGTCGACCCGGCGGCGGGATTCCTGGCCCACGCCCGCGACCGGGTCGACGACCCGCGAGCCGCCTTCGAGATCGGTGACGCCCGCGCGCTGCCGGTGACCGACGGGAGTGTGGACGTCGTGGTCAGCGGGTTGGCGCTCAACTTCGTGCCCGACCCGGCGCGGGCCGTGGCCGAGTTCGCCCGCGTCCTCCGGCCCGGCGGCGTCGCGGCCGCCTACGTCTGGGACTACGCCGAGGGCATGGCCATGATGCGCCACTTCTGGGCGGCGGCCGAGGCGCTCGATCCGGCGACCGCGGAGTGGTCCGAGGGGCGCCGGTTCCCGCTGTGCCGCCCCGAGGCGCTGCGCGCCCTGTGGACGGATGCCGGCTTCGCCGCGGTGGCCGTCGAGCCGGTGGTCGTGCCCACCGTGTTCGCCGACGTCGAGGCGTACTGGACGCCGTTCCTCGGTGGCCAGGGCGCGGCACCGGCGTACGTGGCGTCGCTGACCGAGCCGCGCCGCGCGGCGCTGCGCGACCTGCTCCGCACTCGGCTGCCGGTCGAGGCGGACGGATCCGTCCGGCTCACCGCGCGGGCCTGGGCGGTCCGCGGCACCGCACCGTCGTGATAGCGCCCGCCGTGCGCGGGGACCTGGCCGAGCCGTTCGAGAGGCTGTCCGGTCAGCGGTCCCGGCCGGGATCCGGCGTCCGGGACCGGCGGCCGCGGCGGACGGCGTAGGCCCGGCGCATCTTGACGTAGTTGCCGCACCCGGCCATGGAGCACCACCGCCGCGCCCGGTTGCGGGAGGCGTCGTAGTAGGCCCATCGGCAGGTGTCCCGGTCGCACACCTTGAGCCGGGTCCAGACCTGGTCCTCCGCGCACTGCCGGATCGCCTCGACCAGGGCGGCCAACGCCACGCCCAGAGGGCCGGGCCGGACGGGAACGAGGCGCGGTCCGCGGTCCGCGAGCGTCAGCCGCACGGGCGCCGCGGCCAGCGCCTCGTCGAGGCGGCGCAGCGCGCCGGCGTCGGCGGGGTGACCGGCGTGGCCGAGCAGCACCGCGCGCAGGCCCTCGCGGACCGTGCGGGCCGTGGCGAGGTCCGCCGCGCCCAGCCGGGCACCGGCGGGCACCAGCCCTCGCTCGGCGAGCCAGTCCCGCAGCTCGTCCGGGGTGGTCAGCGACTCCTCGTCGACCTGCGGCTCGAAGGTGTTGACGAAGTCGCGCACCAGCCGCGCGGCGGACGGCACCGGCGCCTCGTCGCTCACCGTCGCCCTCCCTCCGGACCACACCAGCGTAACGCCTTGACCGGTGTAGCTGTCTCTGGGATCGTCCGGTGTGTACACCAGCGAAAGCCGTTGGCCGGTGTCGGGAGGAACCCGCGTGGTTCCGTCGCCGGCTTCCCGGGAGGCGAGAGGACGGATCGTGGCCACCACGCTCAAGGACGTGGCACGGCACGCGCGGGTGTCGGTGAAGACCGTCTCGAACGTCGTCAACGACCACCCGCACGTCAGCGACGACCTGCGCCGCCGCGTGCGAGCGGCCGTCCAGGAGCTCGGCTACCGGCCCAACCTCGCGGCCCGCACCCTGCGCACCGGCCGCACCGGCCTGCTCGCGCTGATCGTTGCCGACGTCGAGACGCCCGGCCTGTGCGGGCTGGCACGGGAGGTCGTCCGCGCGGCGGCGGGCCAGGGCTTCCGGGTCGTCGTCGACCACCTCGGACCCGACACCGAGCGTCCCGCGCCACCGACGCGAGCCGGCGCCCCACCGGGCGTCGACGCCGTCCTGCTCGGCGCGGACGTCGTGCCCCCGGGACTCGTCGACGCCCGGCTCGGCGCCGGCACTCCCCTCGTCCTGCTCGGCGAGAGCCGGGACCCGCGCTGCGACCAGGTCGCCCTCGACGGCGCCGGTGCCGCGGCGGACGCCACCGACCACCTGCTGCGCACGGGCCGACGGCGGATCGCCGCCGTCGGCGCCCGGCCGGCTGAGGCCGACGGACCGCCGGCGCCCCGCACCGCCGGCTACCGGCGGGCATTGCGCCGGGCCGGACTCGACCTACCGGCCGGCTACCTGCGGACCACGGCCCAGCATCGATACGAGGACGGCTACCGGGCCGCCCGATGGCTCTTCGCCCACGAGCAGCGCCCGGACGCCATCCTCTGCTACTCCGACCGGCTCGCCATCGGGGCCCTGCGGGCCGCCGCCGACGCCGGGCTGCGCGTGCCCGCGGACGTCGCGGTGATGGGGATCGGTGACAGCGAGGAAGGGCGCTACTCCCGGCCGATGCTGACCTCCGTCTCCGCCGACCCCGCGTTCCTCGCCCGGGAGGCGGTCGCGCTGGTCACCGCCCGGCTGGACCGCCCGGACGCCGCACCCGCCCGGATCACCGTGCCGCACGCGGTGCTGCCCCGCGAGAGCACTCGCCCGGCCGGTTGATCACCCGCCGCTGGTCCAGGCAGCTGCCCAGCAACGGGACCAGGGACACCCGGGCCCGACCGCCGGGCACGGCGACGATGATCTCGTCGCGCTCCGCCGCGACGCGGGCTCCCGGCAGGCGAGCCGGCAGAGCGTCCTCGACCAGCGCGCGGACGTTGCCCATCAGGTCTACGTTCTGCGACGACGCCACGGTGCATTCATGCCATCGGCCCGCGAACGACCGCGAACCCCGACGCGGGCCGCCGGCTCGAATCGCACCGGCGGCCCCGGCACCGGCCCGCGACGGTCAGAACCCCGTCCGGCCGGCCCCGTACGGGTAGAGCGGGTTGCCGTACGTCGTGGCCGGTGGCTGCCCGGCGTCGATGCTGGCCCGGATCTCGGCCCGCTCGCCAGCGCCGGCCCCCAGGTCGTACGGCAGGTCCCAGGCCTCGACGGCGTCGGCCGGCACGTCGGTGCCGCCGGGCCGCAACACGTCCGCCAGGCTGCGCGGGAGCTGCCACGGCAGCCTGCCGCTCGGCGTGTAGTCGCCGAAGAGCAGCCCGGCCAGCGCCGGACCCATCTCCTCGCCGCCCCGGTAGGTGACGACGATGGCGCTCGCCAGGTCGTGCCACTCGGTGATCACGTACGGCCGGGGCAGGACCAGGGCGACCACCACGGGGATGCCCCGGGCGCGGAAGTCCTGGATCACCTTGAGCTGGTCGGGCGGCAGGTACGGCTGTTCCTTCGGCCAGTTGGTCGCGTGGGTGTAGGAGGTCTCCCCCACCGCCACGATCGCCAGTTTCGGGTTCGGCCCGTCGCCGGAGTAGACGTTCACACCGGCCCGGGCGGCCCGGGTGCGGATCGCGTCGAGCATGGTCTGCGAGCCGTACTCGGCGTGGAAGAAGCTCGTCCAGACGCAGCAGGCGGTGGTGTCGGCCGCGCGGGGGCCGGCCACCACGATGTTGTCCCCGGCGGTCAACCGGATCGGCAGCACCGCGCCGTCGTTCTTCAGCAGCGTCATCGCCTCGCGGGACGCCTGGTTGGCCAGCGCGGCGTACGCCGGCTGGTGGAACCGGTACGGGCCGTTGACCGGGTCGCCGTACGGACTCTCGAAGATCCCCAACTGGAACTTGAGCCGCAGCACCCGCCGGACCGCGTCGTCGATCCGGGCGGCCGGCACGTTGGCGAGGAACGTGGCCATCGAGAAGCCGGCCGCCCCGGGGTCTGCGCCGCCCATGACGTCCGACCCGGCCTTCGCCGCACCGACCCAGGAGCCGGACGGCAGCCAGTCGGTGGTGATCAGGCCCTGGTAGCCGAGGTTCTGCCGCAGGTACGCGAGGATGGGCGCGCTGTCACCCGCGCCCGGGCCGCCGGGATCGAGGTACGAGCTGCCGGCGTACCCCGGCATGATGTTGACGGCGCCCGCCTCCATGGCGGCGCGGAACGGGATCATGTGGTATTTGATCGTCACGCCGTCGTAGACGATCAGCGCCTCGCCGCCGGCGCCCTCACCGGGCCAGTGCTTGACGGTCGCGAGCACGGAGGCGGGATTCAGCTCCGGACCACCCTGGAGACCGGCCACCAGCGCCCGCACCTGGGCCGCGGCGACCTGCGCGTTCTCCCCGTTGCCCTCCTGGATGCGCGGGTAGATCACCTTCGTGCCGACCTCGGCCAACGGCCCCAGGACGCCCCGGGTGCCGACCTCCAACTGCTCCCGCCGCTGCATGTCACCGAGCTTGTAGTCGAGCGCGTAGTCGCGGGCGGCGGCCAGGGCGCTCTGCATGGGATAGGTGGTCTGGTAGCCGTGGATGGTGTCGCCCGCCGAGACGAACGGGATGCCCAGCCGGGTGCCGGACGACGCGAGAAGCTGGTCGTGCAGGTCCTGCGCCTGCGCCGGGCCGAAGTGCCAGCCCGAACGGGGGTAGGCCTGGGCGTTGTAGAACATCTGGTACGCCTTCTCCTCGGCCGTCATCCGGCCGAGCAGGTCGTCGACCCGGGTGTCGACCGGGAGCCGCCAGTTCTCGTAGGGCTCGACGGCGCCGTTCCGGTTGAGGTCCCGGCTGCCGGCGACGATGCCGACGCCGTCGGCGACGGTCTCCAGGGTGGGCAGGTAGACGCTGAAGCGCCTGATGTTGGAGGTGGTCGTGGTGGCGCCGGTCGCGGTGACGTACCACTTGTAGGTCCAGCGGTCGGGCAGGTCCCAGGTCGGTGTGTAGGAGGTGCCGGTCGGTTCGGCGACCTTGGTGTAGAGGTCGAGGAGGTTGCCCGGGGCGGTGAAGTCGTAGTCGGTGCGGCTGATGTTGATCCAGACCTGGTAGCGGGTGGCGCCGGCGACGGCGGCCCAGGTGAGTACGGGCCGGCGGGTGGTGGTGACCATGGCGCCGTCGGCCGGGGCGGTGAGCGCGAACTGGTTGAGCGTGCCGGGCGGCCGGCTGGGACCGGACAGCATCGGCGCCGTGGTGGCCGCCTCGTCGACCGTGCCGTACACCTGGAACTCCCACAGCGAGTACCCGTAGCCGGTGGCCCGGGCGGTGCCGTGGAAGCGCAGGTAGCGGCCACTGCCGGTCACCGCGAGCTGCTCGACGCCGCCGCGGCCGGTGGTGGTGGAGTAGATCGTGGTCCAGGTGGTCCCGTCGGCGGAGGTCTCCAGCCGGTAGCCGGTGGCGTAGGCGGTCTCCCAGTTGAGGACGACCCGGCTGATCGTGGCGACGCCGCCGAAGTCGACGCTCAGCCACTGCGGGTCGCTGAACTGGCTGGACCAGCGGGTGGTCGTCCGGCCGTCGAGCGCGGCGGCGGGCGCGTTGCCGCCCTCCCAGGACGACGCGGCGACCTTCCTGAACTCGGAGATCGGCCGGCCGCCGGGCTGCCCGGGGCCGGTGGTGCCGTAGACCTGGAACTCCCAGAGGGAGTAGCCGTAGCCGGTGGCCCGGCTCGTGCCGTACATGCGTATGTAGCGGCCGGTGCCGGCGACGGCGAGGGTCTGGGTGCCGCCGGTCCCGGTGGTGGTGCTGTACACGGTGGTCCATGGGCCGGCCGGGTCGGTGGCGACCTGGATCTGGAAGGCCCGGGCGTAGGCGGCCTCCCAGGCCAGCTGCACCTGGTCGATCGTCGCGGTGGCGCCGAGGTCGACCTGGAGCCACTGCGGGTCGGCGAAGGCGCTGGACCAGCGCGTACCGGGATCTCCGTCGGTGGCGGCGGAGGCCGGCGTGCCACCCTGCTCCACCGAGGACGCCGTGGTCGGCCGGCCCTGCGAGAGCAGCGGCCCGACGGCGGTCGCCGGTCGCGCGGGGACGGTCAGGTAGGCGGCGAGCAGGACGAGCAGCGCCGCGATCGTGGTGGCCAGCCGGCGCGGCCGGCGGGACGGGGGTGGTGGGGTGCGCATGGCGGCTCCCGTGAACGGGCTGATGGCCGAGAGGGTGAGAGCGCTCGCGAACAGATTCCATCGAGTTGCTTCTATCAGTCAATGAAATGCGGAAAGTCCGGAATCGATCTTCCCGACCCTCGGGACCGGTGTCTTGACAGAAGCGCGGACGGAGACGACTCTCGGCACAGAGAGCGCTCTCCGCCGGACCACACCCCGTAGGAGATGCCATGCACGCCGCCCCACCCCACCACCGGCGCCGGCCGGGCCCCACCGGCCGCCGCCTCCTCACCGCCGTCGCCGCCGTCCTGGCGCTGGTCGCCGGCGGCGCCGTCGCGGCCGCGCCGTTCGCCGCGAGCGCCGCGTCCGCCCTGATCTCCCAGGGTCGGCCCACGACCGCGTCGTCCACCGAGAACGCCAACACGCCGGCGTCCGCCGCCACCGACGGCGACCCGAACACCCGCTGGTCCAGCGCCTTCGCCGATCCCCAGTGGCTCCAGGTCGACCTCGGCGCCACCGCGACGATCGACCAGGTGCAGCTGGCCTGGGAGGCCGCCTACGCCCGGGCCTTCCAGATCCAGGTCGCCACCGACCCGGCCGGCCCATGGACCACCGTGTACAGCACCACCACCGGGACCGGCGGCACCCAGACCCTCGCCGTCGCCGGCACCGGCCGCTACATACGCATGTACGGCACGAGCCGGGCCACCGCCTACGGCTACTCCCTCTGGGAGTTCCAGGTCCACGGCACCACCTCGTCCGCCGGCTGCGCCGGCAATGCCGCGCTCAACCGTCCGGCGGTCGCCTCCTCGGCCGAGAGCGCCACCACGACGGCGTCCGCCGCCGTCGACGGCAACTCCGGCACCCGCTGGTCCAGCGCCTTCGCCGATCCCCAGTGGCTCCGGGTGGACCTCGGCGCAACACAGACCCTCTGCCAGGTCGTCCTCCAGTGGGAGGCGGCCTACGCCCGGGCCTTCCAGGTCCAGGTCTCCGCCGGCCCGGACGGTCCGTGGACCACCGTCTACGCCACCACCACCGGCAGCGGCGGCACCCAGACGCTCGACGTCACCGGCACCGGGCGCTACGTGCGGGTGTACGGCACGGCGCGGGCCACCGCGTACGGCTACTCGCTGTGGGAGTTCGCCGTCCGCACCACGTCCGGCTCCACCCCGCCCCCGACCACCCCGCCGCCCACGGGCGGCTTCTGGGGTGACACGGCCTCGATCCCGCCGGCCCGGAACGTGCTCATGGTGAAGGTCCTCAACCGGACCAACGGCCGCTACCCCGACAGCCAGGTCTACTGGAGCTACAACGGGCAGAGCCACTCGATCGCGGAGCAGCCCTACTTCGACATGCCGGTGAACACCGCGGGCCGGATGTACTTCCACCTGGGATCGCCGACCAGCCAGTACAGCGACTTCATCGAGTTCACCGTCGGGGCGGACCAGTTCAACGGCAACACCACCCGGGTCGACGCGTTCGGCCTGAAGCTGGCGATGCGGTTGCGCGCCCACGACGGGCGGGACGTGGCCGTCGGCGAGACCGAGGCGACGTTCGCCGAGGACCGGTCGGTGACCTTCCAGCGGTTCGGGGACGCCATGCCGGCCGAGTTCAAGCACCTGTCGACCATCGAGGCGCCCTACCGGATCCCGTCGCCGGGCAACACGCCGCAGTTCCGCCCCGGCGGTCAGTACGCCAACTACCTCAGCGGCTACGCGTCCTCGGTGGGGCTGCCGGCCAGCACCTCGGACATCTTCGGCTGCGCCGGGCCGCTCGCCGGCAACCCGGCCGGCTGCGCCGCGCTCAACCGCCACGTCGCGCACCTGCCGTCGGCCCAGTGGTCGGACCCGAGCCTGTTCTACCAGCAGGCGCCGGCCAACTGGTACGCGAAGTTCTGGCACGACCGCGCCATCGGCGGCCGGTCCTACGGCTTCCCGTACGACGACGTCGCCGACCAGTCCTCGTTCGTCTCGGCGGCCGACCCGGAGTGGCTGCTGGTCGCCGTGGGCTGGTGACACCCGCAGCCAGTGCCGTTCCAGGGGCCGGCCGGTCAGCGGCCGGCCGGCCCCCGGGCGGCCGGGTGTGGCCCGCGCGCACCCGGGTAACCGGCGGGCCGAGGGAGGGGGCGTCGTGACGGATGAGGCACCGGACTACTTCCAGCCCGAGCACGGGCTGGTCGTCACCCACCTGCTGATCGTGCGGGACGTGGACCGCTCGCGGGAGTTCTACCGCGCCGTCCTGGGTGCCACCGTGGTGCGGGACCGGCGGCCGGCCGTGCTCCGCCTGCACAACAGCTACCTCGTGCTCAACGACGAGGGCGGCCCGACCGACGACAAGCCGACCGTCACGGCGCGGGCGCCGACCGACCCGGACACGCTCAGCGGGGCGCTCAACATCCGGGTCACCGACGTGTGGGCCGTCTACCAGCTGTGGCGCTCCCGGGGCGGTGAGTTCCTGACGGAACCGAAGGACCACGGGGTGGAGATCCGCTGCTACCTGCGGGATCCCGACGGATACCTGATCGAGCTGGGCCAGGGCACCGGGATCCTGGCGGAGATGGGCCGGCCCATGCCGGCCTGAGCCCCCGGCCGGCGGTCCCGGCAGTGCCGGGTCGTTTGGCCGGCGGCGATCCCGGAAAGAGTGGCGGCATGAGCTGGGCCCGTAGAGCCGTACCCGCCGCCGTCGCCGCTATCGCGGCCCTCGCCGCGCGCGACCTGATCCAGCGCGACCACGCGCTGTTGCGCAACTTCCCCGTCCTCGGCCGCGCCCGGTACCTGCTCGAGTCGATCGGGCCCGAGCTGCGGCAGTACATCGTGGCCGGCAACAACGAGGAGCGGCCGTTCACCCGCGACCAGCGGCGCTGGGTGTACGCCTCGGCGAAGCAGGAGAACAACTACTTCGGGTTCGGCACCGACAACGACATCGAGTACACCCCCGGCTACCCGATCATCAAGCACCGCACCTTCGGGCGGGCCGTGCCGCCGTCCTCCCCCGGCGCCGGGCACGACGTCACCCTTCCCTGCGCGAAGGTGCTCGGCGCCGCCCGGCGGCGGGCGCGCTCGTTCCGCCCGCAGTCGGTGGTGAACATCTCCGGCATGAGCTTCGGCTCGCTCTCCGGCCACGCCGTCGAGGCGCTCAACCGGGGCGCGGCCCTGGCCGGCTGCCTGCAGAACACCGGCGAGGGCGGGCTGTCGCCGTACCACCGCAACGGCGGTGACCTGGTGTTCCAGATCGGCACCGCGTACTTCGGCTGCCGGGACGAGCGCGGCCGGTTCAGCCTCGACCGGCTCAAGGACCTGGTGGCGGGCGCACCGGTGAAGGCGCTGGAGATCAAGCTCAGCCAGGGCGCGAAGCCGAGCCTCGGTGGCCTGCTGCCGGCCGCGAAGGTCTCCGCCGAGATCGCCGCCACCCGCGGCATCCCTCCTGGACGCGACTGCGTCAGCCCGTCGCGGCACGCCGAGTTCTCCGACTGCGACAGCCTGCTGGACTGGGTGGAGCTGCTCGCCGCCGAGACGGGCCTGCCGGTCGGCATCAAGTCCGCCGTCGGCGACCTGGGCTTCTGGGAGGAGCTCACCACCCTGATGTGCGACACCGGCCGCGGCGTGGACTTCGTGACCGTCGACGGCGGCGAGGGCGGCACGGGGGCCGCCCCGCTGATCTTCACCGACTCGGTGTCGCTGCCGTTCCAGCAGGGCTTCTCCCGGGTCTACCGGGTCTTCGCCGAACGGAACCTGCACGAGCAGGTGGTCTTCGTCGGCGCCGGCAAGCTCGGGCTGCCGGACAACGCCGTGGTGGCGTTCGCGCTCGGCGCCGACATGGTGAACGTCGGCCGGGAGGCGATGTTGGCGATCGGCTGCGTCCAGGCGCAGAAGTGCCACACCGACACCTGCCCCACCGGCGTCGCGACCCAGAACCCGTGGCTGGCCAGGGGCCTCGACCCGGCCCGCAAGTCGGTGCGGGCCGCCAACTACATCCGGACGCTGCGGCGCGACCTGGTCAAGGTCGCCGAGGCGTGCGGCGTCGAGCATCCCGGCCTGATCGACACCGGCGCGGTCGAGGTACTCGACGGCCGTACCGCCTCCACCCCGCTGGACCAGGTGTACGGGTACCGCCCCGGATGGGGGTTGCCGTCCGCCGCCGACCGGTCCGAGATCATCCGCCTGATGACCGCCGAGGCGCCGCAGGGCGGCAGCGCGCCGCCCTCCCCGACCGCCGTGGGCTGAGCGCTATCCGTGGCTCACCGTGTCAGTTCCGCGCCGGTCTGCTCGCTCACCAGGTACGCCGCATACCAGTCGGGCCAGTTCGCGTCCGTCTCGCCGATGCGCTTCTCGTGCTCGCCGTGTGCGGCGGCGGCGCGGCGGAGCGCGGCGGCCAGATCGTTGCCGGAGGCGAACGAGGGCGCGGCGGACTCGACGCGCCCGGGTAGCCGGGTGGTGATCTCCTGGAGCAGCCAGGTGTTGCCGTCGGGATCGCTGAACTCGGCGCGCGAGAGATAGCTGCGGCGCTCCGGGTCCATGCCGCTGACCGGGCCGCCCGGGCCGGGGTGGAAGATCTCGCTCACCTCGACGCCGGCGGCGATCACCGCGTTCCGGGCCGCCTCGATGTCGGCGACGATCAGGTACGCCTTGGCCGACCCGGGGGCGGCGGCGGTCAGGGTGGGACCGAACTGGACGGAGCACCCGGAGCCCTGCGGGGTGAACTGGACGATCCCGGGCGGCGTCTTGTCGAGCCGCCAGCCGAGGCGTCCGTAGAACTCCTTCGCGCGGTCGACGTCCGCCACCGGGATGACGACCACCTCGAGCTTCAGGTCGACCTTCCCGCTCGCCGCCACGCTCGCGTCGTCGCGCCGGACATCTGTCGCGCTCATCGCGGCCTCCCTGGGGCTCGGCGGGCGCCACGCGCCTCCCGGCGGGTCTCTCGTCCGCCACGTTACCGCCCCGGCACCGGGGCGCTGCCTCGTTTCCCCGCATCCCCGATCGGGGGTGGGATCGCCGGCGGCGCGCCGCGGCCCGCGGGTGCGAAGGCCGGAAGACTGCCTTGATCCGGCGCGGAACGGGTAGACCGCATGCCCGGGTAGGGGCGTATCGGCGCCCCTCACCGGTCACTGCCGCGGGAGATCGATGTCGGACACGCCGGTGAGATCGGACGAACGGCCGGGTGAGGTCGTCGAGTTGCGGGTGCACGGCCTCTCCGGCGCCAACGCCGAGCAGGTGCTGGACCGGCCGAACGTACGGCAGGTGGCCGGTGACCGCAGCGGCGGCTTCTACCGGCCGCGGGCCGGCTATCCGGACACCAGGGGCGCGGGAGGGGTGCTCCTGGAGGCGTACCGGTGGCGGGATCTTCCCTCGGGCACCGCGGTCCGCACGCTCTCCCTGGTGTTCCTGCTGCCATTCATGCTCTGCAACATGGCGATCTGGATGCACCCGCCGGCGCGCGGACTGGCCGGCACGACCGTCAAGGCGCTCTGCCGGCTGCTCGCGCTGACCCTCACCGCCGTGTACGTGATCGCGGTCGCCGGTGTGACGCTGGACCTGGTCGCGTGGAAGTGCATGGGCTCGCCGCGGTGCCTGAACGACCGGAGCTGGCTGTCCTGGCTCGGCGAACGGCCGGCCGGCCTGCGGCTGGCGGTGCTGGCCCTGGTCCCGGTCGCGGCGGTGGGCCTGGTCTGGCGGTCGAGCAGCCGGCCGGGCTGGACCCGTCCGACGTTCGACGGCCCGGTCACGGCGTCCGGCGAGCACGAACTGACGGCGGTCGGTCAGTGGGACGCCGCTCCGCTGGTCTCCCGGCTGCGGTCGATCCACGTCGCCGCGGCCTTCGCCACGCTGGACGCCGTCCTGCTCGCCGCGCGCTCCGCCGGCGGCCGGGCGTCCGCCGCGACGGCCGTGCTGCTCGTGCTGACCACGGCGGTGCTGACCGCCTGCGTGGTGCTGGTCTGCGCCCATCCGCTGCTCGACCGCACCACGCCGGCCCCGCGCGTCGACCGGAACCTGCGCCGCCTCCGGAACTCGGCCTGCCTGCTGACCGTCGCGGTGGTGGTCGTCGTGGCGGCCGAGCCGGGGCGCTGGGCCGCCGAGACGGGCCTGCCGGGGTACGAGGAGGCCGTCACCCTCCTCTTCGCGACGCAGACCGTCCTCCTGGTCGTCCTCGGGGCCGCGGTGCTGTGGGCGCGTCCCCGGCTGCCGGGCGGGCCGCCCCTGCGTGCCCTCGGCGCCCCGGTGATCGACGCCGTCGCCGTCGGAATGGCGGTGGCGCTCTCCGCCGAACTGGTCTACCGGGTGGCGGACCTGCTGGACCGCGGCGCGCCCACCGGGGCGCAGCCGGGCAGCAGCCCGCCGCTGGCGTACAAGTGGGCGATCTTCGGCTTCTTCCTGGCGGTGACGGTCGCCTCGGTGGCCGGCGCGGTCGTGGCGCTGGCGTCCCGGCCCGCCCGCCGGCGCGCGGCGGCGGACATCCTGGCCCGCGACCACCCCGACGCGCCCCCCGAGGCCGCCGACCGGCTGCGTCAGGTCGGGAAGGTGATCGCGCGGGCCCGCTTCACCGAGTGGCTGACCCCGCTGGCCCTCACCTACGCCGGGCTCGCCGGGCTGGGAATGGCCACCAGCACCCTGGGACTGCTGCGGTGGAACCCCGGGATCGTGATCGAGGGCTGGACGCCGATCCCGGCCGACCTGGTGCACTTCGGCATCGTCCTGGGCAGCTACGTGATCGCCGGGGTGATCCTGGCGCTGATCCTGGGCGGCCTGTTCGCCTACCGGACCGCCGAGTTCCGCCGCTACGTCGGCGTGCTCTGGGACCTGGGCACCTTCTGGCCGCGGGCGGCGCACCCGTTCGCGCCACCCTGTTACGCCGAGCGGGCGGTGCCCGAACTCAGCCGCCGGATCAGCTACCTGACCGGGCAGGGGCAGTCGGTGCTGCTCGCCGGGCACAGCCACGGCTCGGTCCTGCTCGCCGCGACCGTGCTGCAACTGCCGCCGCCGGTCTGCGCGCGGGTGGCGCTGCTGACGTACGGGTCCCCGCTGAACCGGCTGTACGCCCGCTGGTTCCCCGCCTACATCCACGGCGACGTGCTGCACGAGGTCGGTCAGCGGGTCGGCTGGCGCTGGATCAACCTGTGGCGGGACACCGACTCCATCGGCGGGTGGATCTTCTCGCCGCACCGGCCGGGAGAGCCGCCGACGGCCGGCGGGCCGGCGGGGTCGGTGGACCGGCGGCTGCGGGACCCCGGGAACGTGGTCGCGCCGCCCAGCGACACCGTCCCGGCCCCGATCGCCGGGCACCTGCCGGGCGAGTCGGACCCGGGGTTCGGCGACGCCGTCCGCGAACTGGCCGATCGGCTGCGGGGCGCCGGCCCCGCCCCGCCCATCCGCCGGGCACCCTGAACGGCGGCTGCCCAAACCCGACGCATCGGCCCGGCCACCCTCCTAGGCTGGGAGGAGGGCGCGGGACGTCCGCCGTCCTGCCCATCGGGGAGGAGGGCGGGGGTGACCTCGATCCGACGGCGTGCGACGCCGGCCGATCCACTGCCGGGCCGCGAACCGTCCACGCCCGTGCCCAGCGGCGTGTGCCGTGACCTTCCGCCCGAGCTGGGGCCCGACGCGATCGGCGTACTCGAGGGTCGCACCTTCATGTTCTCCGACCCGGCGGGCAACGTGCCGAGGGGATCCATCGGCGGCCTGGTGCACGACGACACGCGCTTCCTCGACCAGTGGGAGCTCACCCTCGGCGACACCGCGCCGCTGGTGCTCTCCTCCGGCACCGTGGACGCGTACTCGGCGGCGTTCTTCCTCGCCAACGCGGGCCTGCCCGACCTGCCGGCCAACCGCGTCGGGATCCGGCGGCAGCGGGTGGTCGGCAACGGCCTGTACGAGCGGATCGAGCTGCGGTACTTCGGGATCGAGCCGGTGTCCCTGCGGCTGCGGCTGACGGTGGGCACCGACTTCGCGGACCTCTTCGAGATCAAGGAGTCCGGCCGGGACCGGGGCCCGGACATCGTCCGGACGCACGCGCGGGACGGGTCGGCCCTGGCGTTCAGCTATCGCAACGGTCACTACAGGGCATCGGTGCGGGTCGAGGCGGACCCGCCGGCCGATCTCGTCGAGGAGGACAGCCTGGTGTGGGAGGTGCGCCTGCGGCGCGGCCAGCGCTGGCGGTGCGAACTGCAGGTGCACCTGCGGTGCGGCGAGGAGGACTACCAGCCGGTCCGGCGCGGATTCGGCGAGACCTTCGACCACGGACCGGAGGATCCCTCGACCCGCTGGGCGGCCGGGAAGCCGCACCTGCACGCCGACATGGAGATGATCGGCAACGTCTACCGCAAGTCGGCGCTCGATCTGGTTTCGATGCGGATCGAGAAGAACATCCGCGGTGAACCCGTGGTGCTCACCGCTGCCGGCCTGCCCTGGTTCCTCACCGTGTTCGGCCGCGACACCCTGCTCACGGCCTACCAGACGATGGTGTGCGGCCCGGACGTCGCTCGGGGCGCGCTCATCGTGCTGGCCGCGCACCAGGCGACGAGCTTCGACGACTTCACCGACCAGGAACCCGGCAAGATCCTCCACGAGTACCGGACCGGGGAACTGACCCAGCTCGGGCTCAAGCCGTACCGGCCCTACTACGGCGGCGCCGACACCACCGCGCTGTGGCTGATCCTGCTGTCCGAGTACTGGCGGTGGAGCCGCGACGACGACCTCGTGTGCCGGCTCCGCCCGAACGCCGACGCCGCCCTCGGGTGGATCGACCACCACGGCGACCTCGACGGCGACGGCTACGTCGAGTACGCCACCCGCTCCCCGCAGGGACTCGGCAACCAGTGCTGGCGGGACTCCCCCGACGGGGTGCAGCACGCCGACGGCACCCTGCCGGTGCTACCGATCGCCACCTGCGAGACGCAGGGCTACACCTACGACGCGAAGCTGCGGATGGCCGAGCTCGCCGAGGGCCCGTGGCGGGACCCGGACCTGGCCCGCCGGCTGCGCACCGAGGCCGCCCGGCTGCGCGAGCAGTTCAACCGGGACTACTGGATCCCCGACCGGGGCGGCTACTACGCCGTGGGCCTCGACGGCGACAAGCGCCGGATCGACTCGATGACCTCGAACATGGGCCACCTGCTGTGGAGCGGGATCGTCCCGGAGGACCGGGCCGGACGCGTCGCCGCCCACCTCATGTCCGAGGAGATGTTCTCCGGCTGGGGCGTACGCACGCTCTCCACGGCCGAAACCGGCTACAACCCCATCGGCTACCACACCGGCACCGTCTGGCCGCACGACAACTCGATCATCGCCGCGGGGCTGGCCCGCTACGGCCATCGGCAGGAGGCGAACCGGATCGCCAAGGCGATGCTGCAGGCGGCGGCCCACTCCGACTACCGCCTGCCCGAGGCGTTGTCCGGCTACGACCGGTCCTTCGGCCCGCGGCCGGTCCCCTACCCGACCGCCTGCAACCCGCAGGCCTGGGCCAGCGGGGCGCCGCTGCTGCTCCTGCGCACGATGCTGGGCCTGCACCCGCAGGGCGAGCGGCTGGTCGCCGAGCCGCACCTCCCCGAGGAGGTCGGACGGATCCAACTGCGCCGCGTCCTGGCCGGTGGCCGACGGTGGGACGTGGAGGCCTTCGGGTCGCACGCCACCGTCACCCCGACCGATGACTCATGACCTCTGGCTCATGACCCCTCCGGGTCGGGCGCCGGGATCGTCGCGCCGGCCGCCAGCAGTCGCTCCGCCAGCGCGCGACAGCGCGTCCGCAGCTCCGGCGGGTCGAGCACCTCGAAGTCGTGCCCCAGCAGGAGCACCTGCATGAGCACGAAGTCGAGGCTGCCGGCGCCGCTGAGCACCTCGCAGCGCCCGCCGTCCCGCGGTCGTACCACGGCCGCCGACGCCGGAATCTGCGCGCGCACCGTGTCGGCGGACGCGTGCACGAGGAAGCGCGCCTGGTGTGGGTAGACCCGGCTCGACACCCCCTCCTGCACGTACGGGGCCGCGTCGGGGGCCGGGCGCGGGCGGAAGCGCCAGGTCCGTGCGGACACCTCGGTCATCCGGTCGACGCGGAAGCTGCGCCAGTCGTCGCGGTCGAGGTCGTAGGCGAGGAGGTACCAGCGCCGGTCGGAGGCGACCAGGCGGTAGGGCTCGACCCGCCGCCGTCGTACCTCGTTCCCGGACGGGTAGTCGAAGCCGGCCTCGACCTCGTCGCGGCAGGCCCGGGCCAGGGTCATGAGCACCTCGGGGTCGACCGCCGGGCGGCCCCCGCCGAAGGACTCCACCGAACCGGAGAGCGCGCGCACGTCGTGCCGCAGCCGGGTGGGCAGCACCCGGTCGAGCTTGGTCAGCGCCCGCAGTGCGGCGTCGCCGGCCCCGGCGACCGCGCCACCCGCGCCGGCGAGCAGCGACACCGCGGTGGCGATCGCCTCCTCGTCGTCGAGCAGCAGCGGGGGCAGCCGCTGCCCCGGACCGAGCTGGTAACCGCCGCCGACGCCCTGGCCGGCGTGCACCGGATAGCCGAGCGCGCGGAGCCGCTCGACGTCGCGCCGGATCGTGCGCGCCGTCACCTCGAGCCGGTCGGCGAGCTCGGGGCCGGTCCAGACCGGGCGCTGCTGGAGCAGCCCGAGCAGGGTGAGCACCCGCTCCGTCGTACCCCGCTCGTCGCCGCCCGCCGCACCCATGCCGCCCAGCCTGCCAGAGATAGCGGACCGATCCTGTCCGCCAGGGGTGCCAGAGTGGGCACATGGACGCGGACGAACTCCGCCTGCTGCGCGACCGCTACCCGCACACGAACACCGCGACGAACGGAGCAACCCGATGAGCCGCCACCTCCAGGTCACCTTCGACGCCCACGACCCGCGGGCGCTGTCGTCCTTCTGGCGCGACGTGCTGGGCTACGTCCACCCCGGCCCGCCCGGAGTCGACCTGCCCGAGGGCGCCGACCCGCTGGCCGCGTGGGACGACTTCCTCGCGCGGGTCGGCGTGCCGGAGGGGCAGCGCAACACGAGGTCGGCGATCGAGGACCCGGACGGGCACGGCCCACGGCTGTTCTTCCAGCAGGTACCGGAGGACAAGGTCGCCAAGAACCGGGTCCACCTCGACGTCCGGGCGGCTCCCGGACTGCGGGGAGACGAGCGCATGGCGGCGCTGGAGGCCGAGTGCGACCGGCTCGTCGCGCTGGGCGCGACGCGGGTACGTCGCCACGAGCCCGAGCCCCCGCTGAGCGCCGGCCACATCGTGCTGACCGACCCCGAAGGCAACGAGTTCTGCCTGGACTGACGCGGCTCAGCCGGCCCGGCCGGCGGCCGGGTCGGCGAGGTTGCCGTAAGTCGGGGCACCGGCCGTCTCGTACGTCAACTGCAGCGTGCCGCTGCCGTGGGTGACCGACTCGGTGAGCCGGAAGGCCGCGGGCACGGTGCCCTGCGCGAACAGCCGCTTGCCGCTGCCGAGCGTCAGCGGGTAGAGCCACAGGTTCAGCCGGTCCACGACGCCGAGCCGCAACAGCGACTGCACCAGGTCGAGGCTGCCGATCACGTGGATCGCGTCGTGGCGGTCCTTGAGCCCGGCCACGCCCTCGGCGAGGTCGCCGCCGAGGAGCGTCGAACCCTCCCATCCCAGCGGCTCGTGCAGCGTGCGGCTCGCCACGTACCGGGGCACCCGGTTGAGCAGGCCGGTGAAGGGGATGTCCGCGGGCGCCGTCGGCCAGTAGCCGGCGAAGATCTCGTAGGTCCGGCGGCCGAGCAGCAGCGCGTCCATGCTCCTGGCCTGCTCGAACATGGCGTCGCCGGACTCGTGGTCCAGCAACGGCGCCTGCCACCCGCCGTGGGTGAAGCCGCCGGCGCGGTCCTCGTCGGGCTGCCCCGGCGCCTGTGCCACACCGTCCAGCGTCACGAACTCGGTCACGACGAGCATGCCCACGGGACTCTTTCCTCTCACTTCGCCATCCGTCCCTGGGCAGACTGCGCCACCGGCCGGAACTCATCGGCCGGTACGACGACGAAATGACCGCTAGGCGGCGGACTGCGGAGTGGCCATCGTTGTGCCGGCCCGCAGGTGTGCCAGGGCGCCGCTCCACGCGGCCACCTGGTCGAGCATCGTGCTCACCGCGCCGACCTGGTGATCGCCGGGCTTGAAGACGCTGAAGTTCTCGAAGTCGGTGAAGAGCGAGAGCGCGACCTGGGCCCGCACGTCCGCCATCTGCAGCTCGGCGACAACCAGGCGGAGGTGCTCCACCGCCCGGGTGCCGCCGACGCTGCCGTAGCTGACGAACCCGGCTGCCTTGTTGTTCCACTCCGAGTAGAGGAAGTCGATGGCGTTCTTCAGCGCCCCGGAGGTGGAGTGGTTGTACTCCGGGGTGACGAAGACGTAGCCGTCGAAGGAGGCGATCTTCTCGGCCCACCGCAGGGTGTGCGGCTGGGTGTACTGCCCGAGCGACGGGGGTGTCATCTCGTCGAGGTGCGGCAGGTCGAAGTCCTTGATGTCGACGAGTTCGTACTCGGCGTCGTCGCGCTTGGCGGCGATCTCGTGGACCCAGCGGGCCACCGTCTCCCCGTTACGCCCCGGACGCGTGCTCCCGATGATGATGCCGATCCTGGTCATTGCCGTCCCTTCCGTCCGTTGGCCCGGCGACAGCGGGCGCGGCCGGCGGGTACCCGGTTGGCACGGTTTCGAACGGACCATCCCCTCGATCAGTGCCAGTCGCTGATCTGCACGTCCCGCGGCGACGGCGCCCCCTCGCCCGTCTCCACCAGCGACTTCAAACTCATCAGGTACGAACCCCACTTGGTGCTGCAGTGGTGCATGAACTCGACCGGCTCCCGCCAGCCCTGGTGCTTTAACAGCACGATCGTGTAGTCGCCGGCCTGGCGCAGGTCCCAGTCGATCGTGGTCCCGATCCACTCCTCCGGGCCGTCCACCACCCGCCACGACACCCGCTCGGACGGCCGCAGCTCCACGACCTCCATGTCGAAGCCACCGGGCAGGAACCGGAACTCGAGGACGCCGCCGACCTCGCCGCTGCCCTTCGTGTCGTCGGTCCACCAGCCGGCGAGGCCCTCGACGGTCGTCAGCGCGTCGTACACCTTCTCCGGCGTCGGGGTCTTGACCCCGACGCGGTGCAGAATGTCCACCATCTCGACTCTCCTCTGTCTCGTTGTCAGTCCTGTCGGGTGCGCTGGATCGCCTCGGCGATCCGCTTGATCCGCCGGAGCCGGGCGTCCCACGCCGCCCCGACCGACGAGAGCTGGGCCACCGCGCGGGCGAGCTGGACGTCGTCCACCCGGTAGCGCTTCTCGCGGCCGGCCGGCAACGCCCGGACCAGGCCGGCCCGGTCCAGGACGCCGAGGTGCTTGGCCACCGCCTGCCGGGTGACCGGCATGTGCTGGCTCAGGCTGGTCGCGGTGCCGTCGCCCTCGACGAGCAGCAGGTCGAGCATCCGGCGGCGGGTCGGGTCCCCGATCGCGGACCAGAGGTCGTCGTCGACCTGGTCGGCCACCGGAGTGCTCATGCCCGCACCTGCAGCGTCGCGGCGTACGGCACCAGCCGCGGCAGGTAGAAGTCCCAGCCGCTGACGTGGTCCCGGTACTGCTGCTCCAGGACGGCGACCTCCCAGCCCATCTCGCGGAAGCCGGTCTCGGTCATCCTGAGCAGCGTCCCGGGGCCCGACGGGGTCAGGTCGAAGGTGACCAGCAGCGAGTTGCCCGCCACCGCGACCTCGCCGGCCGGCTGCGTCCAGCGGAACGAGAACGTGCGCGGCGGTCGCGCGTCGACCACGGTGAACGGCACCACCGTTCCGCCGGCCTCGCGGTCGCCGAAGACGATCTCGCCCGTCGACCCGGGCGTCGGGTCGTAGCGCGCGTCGTCCGGCCACCACTCCTTCAGGTGGTCCGGGCTGCTCACCACCTCGAAGACGATCTCGGGCGACGCCTCGACGTAGATCTCCCGCTCGATGGTCCCGAACTCCATGACATCCTCCTGCAACCTTTGGTTGCAGATGACGGTACCCGGGGAGCCGGTCTCGCGCAACCATCAGTTGCGCTTCGCTGGCCGCACTCCGGGCGCCCGGGGCGGGCTCGTCCCGGATCGGGCCTAGCGGCTGGCCCGCGGGGCCATCGGGGTGAGGCCGAGGTCGGCGAGCGCGGCCGCGCCGCGAGCGGCGTGGTCGCCGCCGGCGAGCATCAGGGTCCGTGCCGCCTGGTAGCGACAGCCGCTGGCCTCGAAGGCGCCGACGGTGGCGAGCAGCCGCTCCCGGTCGTCGTCGAGCAGCGCTCCGGCCCGCTTCACGATGGCGGCGGCGACCGGGTTGCCGGAAACGATGCGCCGGGCCTCGGCCAGGCGCGGGCCGGCGTCGGGGCTTCCGGCGAGCACGGTGGCCTCGGCACGCAGCGCCACGTACCAGTGAAGCCAGATCCAGGTGACCCACTTCCACACGTCGCCGGGCTCGGGCGCCAGCCGCGCCAACGCGTCGCCGGCCTGTCCGTGATGGAGCATGAGCATCGCGTCGAAGACCGCGCCGTAGCCGTAGACGTGCTCGGGCGGGGTGCCGAGCTGTTTCAGCACCCCGTTCCATTCGCGCTGGGCGTCGAGGTCGTCGCGGAGGCCGTGGATCATCGCCACCCCGGCCACCGCCGGACCGAGGACCGACCTGGCGGGGCTGCCGGCCCGTTGCCACGCTTCGAGGAACCGGACGCCGCCGGTGAGCACCTCGTCGACGTTGCCCGCCAGCGCGTCGGCCACCAGCAGCCAGCTCGTGGCCCGATGGCCGACCTCGGCCAGCAACGGATGATCCGCGAGTTGCCGGGCCCACCGGCGGGCGCCCGGCAGGTCGCCCGCGCCGAGGCCGGCCTCGGTCGCCATCCCGAGCGCGTCGAGCAGTTCGTGCGTGCTGGCCGGAGTGTCCGGCGTGGACGCGAGCAGCGCGATCCGGCGGCGCGCAGTGGCCGCGGCGGCGAACGCGTCGCCCGCCCAACTGCGGGCGCCGGTGAGCGAGTCGAGCGCGGCGGACTCGGCGAGCGGGTCGCCGGTGCGGTGAGCGAGCTCCACCGCCCGTTCGGCACGGGCGATCGTCTCCGGAACGGCGTTGTCGGCCGGCCCCTGGGCGGCGCCGAACGCGTCGGTGAGCACGCCCGCCTCGGCCAGCGCCAGCGCGGCCCGGGCGGCCGGGTCGTCGCCGGCCAGCTCGCGCGCCTCGTCGACGAGCGCGACCGCCTCCTCCTCCGACGGGAGGCGCGCGAACTTGCTCCAGAACCGGTACGCGTTGGTGGCGGCGGTCGCCAGGTCGACGGCGGCGCCGGCGGTGTCCCCCGCCCGGCGGGCGGCGGCCGCGGCCGCGCGGTGGAAGCGGTACATGTCGTCGCCCCGCATCCGGCAGCCGGCCACGGCCGCGGCCTGCCGAAGCATCGACGCGGTGGCGGCCGAGTCTTCCGCCAGCGCCGCGGCCTGCTCGTAGCGCAGCTGGGACTCGCCGATCAGGTTCCGGGTGAAGGACAGCTCCGCCAGGTGCCGGGCGAGGCGGTACGCGTCCGCGCGCTGCTCCGGTCGGTCGGCCGCCCACCCCAGAGCGGCGCGGAGGTCGCCCGCCACCCGGTCGAAGCGGGCCCGCCAGTCCGCCCGTACCACCGCCAGGGCGGCGGCCTCGGCCAGGCACCAGCGCAGGTGCCGGGACCGGGCGTCGACCAGCTCGCCGGCCTCGGCGAGCTGCTCCGTCCCGTACTGGCGGATGGTCTCCAGCGCCCGGTACTCGGTGCCGGCGAGGGACGCCGTCACCACGAGCAGGCTCTGCTCGGCGAGCCGGGCCAGCCCGTCGGCGACAACGCCGGCCTCGGACCCGGCAACCTCCGCCGCCGCCTCGACGGTGAACGGCGCCACGAACACCGACAGCCGGCGCAGCAGCGCCCGGTCGGCCGGCTCCAGCAGCGCGTGGCTCCAGTCCAGTGCCGCCCGGACCGAGCGGTGCCGGTCATCGGCGCGGGAACCGCCGGCGAGCATCCGGAGCTGGTCGGACAGGCCGGCGGTGAGGCCGTCCAGCCCGAGCGTGGGCCACCGGGCGGCGGCCAGCTCGATCGCCAGCGCCACCCCGTCCAGTCGCGCGCAGACCGAGGCGATGTGGCCGTGCAGCGCGGGGTCCGGCAGCCGCCCCACCGCCGCCGCGCGATCCAAAAACAGCGCGACGGCGTCCGATTCGCCGTCACCGGCCAACGACAGCGGCGGGACCGGATACACCCGCTCGAACGGCACCATCAGCCGGGCCCGGCTGGTCGCCAGCACCGCCACCCGCGGACACGCCGCGAGCAGTCGCTCGACGAACGGCGCCACCGCGTCCCGCACCTGCTCGCAGTTGTCCAGCACCAGCAGGGCGTGCCGGTCGGCCAGCGCGGCGACCACCGACTCGTCCAGGCCGGAGCCGGGCTGCTCGCCGAGGCCGAGCGCGGCGGCGACCGCGGCCGCGACCACCGAGGTGCCCGGGTCGGTGACCGGGACCAGGTCGACGAACCAGACCCCGTCGGCGTACTCGCCGGCTGCGTCCGCGGCCACTGTCAACGCCAGCCGGGTCTTGCCCACCCCGCCGGGGCCGACGGCGGTCACCTGCCGGTGCGTTTTGATCATCTCGGTCAGCTCGGCCCGCTCCCGCGCCCGGCCGATGAACGAGGTCAGTGGCGTCGGCAGGGCCGGCGCCGGCCGGGACCGGTCGGCGCGAGCCAGCTCGGACGCGCGCCGGGCGAGGGCCCGCCGATCCGGCATCGCCAGCTTGCGCAGCAGCGAGGAGACGTGGCTCTCCACGGTACGCACGGAGATGAACAGCCGCGCCCCGATCTCGGCGTTGCTGAGATGCTCCCCCACCAGGGCCAGCACGTCGGCTTCCCGGGCCGAGATCTCCACCGTCGCCGTCATGGCCACATTCTCGCCCACCCCCGTGCTCCGGATCCGAGGTGGATTCCGTGGTCGGCACCGATGCCGGCCCGGGCATCGCCAGGCGACGCTCAGACACAGGCAGATCGGTCACGGGAAACGGAGCGGAAGAGATGAACCTGGGGTCTGGTGCGCGGTCATGGGTCGGATCGGTCGGCCGGCTGCTGAGACAGCCGGTGCTGCGCCGGCTCCTCCCCGGCATGTTGGTCTCCGCCCTCGGCGACGGCATGAGCATGGTCGCGGTGGCCTGGCTCGCGGTCCAGATCGCCCCGTCGGGCCAGGCCGGCGTCTGGACCGGGCTGGCGGTGGCGGCGTACGCGCTGCCGGCCCCCATCGGCGCGGCGGTGCTCGCCCGGCTGATGCGGCGGCTGCGCGCGTCGCAGCTGGTGGCGGCGGACGCCTCGGTGCGAGCGGTGGCGCTGGGCGCGGTCGCGGTCCTGGCGGTGGCGGGCCTGCTGCACCCGGTGGTGTACGTGGCGTTGCTGGCGGCCTCGTCGCTGCTGCACGCCTGGGGAAGCGCCGGGGCCTACACGCTCGTCGCGGAGTTGCTGCCGGAGGAGGATCGGCTCACCGGCAACGCGCTGCTGTCCACGTTCGCGCAGGCGGCGTTCGTGGTCGGCCCCGCCCTGGCCGGCGGGCTGACCGCGCTGGTCGGCCCGGGCTGGGTGATCGGGGTGGACGCGGCGAGCTTCGCGGTCCTGGCGGCGGCCGGCTGGACGGTCTCCACCCGGTCGGCGGCGGCCGTCGAGGCGGCGCCGGCCGCGCCGGAGACCGGCGGCTGGCGCACCATTCTGGACCGGCCGCGCCTGTTCGGGCTGATCGTGGTCACCTGCGCGTTCTTCTTCCTCTACGGCCCGGTCGAGGTGGCCCTACCGGTCCACGTCGCCCAGGGGCTGCACGGCTCACCCGGTCTGCTGGGGCTGTACTGGACGGTGTTCGGCATCGGGGCCACCGTCGGCGCGCTCGGGGCCGCGGTGCTGCGGCATCGCCCGCCGTGGCCCGTGGTGGTGAGCATCATCGTGGGCTGGGGCGCCGCCCTGCTCCCCCTCGGGCTCACCGATGCCGTCGCGCCCGGGTTGGTCGGCCTCGCCCTCGGCGGTCTGATCTACGGCCCGTTCACCGCCATCTCCACCGCGTTGTTCCAGCACAGCACCCCACCGCAGGCGCTGAGCCGGGTGCTCGCCGCCCGCACCGCGCTGACCACTCCCGCCACCGCGCTGGGCACCCTGCTGGGCGGTCCGGTCGTGGCCGCGGTCGGTGGCCGGCAGACCCTGTTGATCTCCGCCCTGCTCACGATCGCGCTGGGCGCCGCCGTCGCGGCCGCCCTCCGGCTCACCGGGCGTGGCCGGCACCCGGCCCGGACGAACCCGGACCCGGCGCTCGCGGCGGCTCCGGTCGCGGGCGGGAACGCCTGACGCCCGGCCTCACGACGCCTGCCGTCCGTGATCCGTGCCGTGGTCCGTGGGCGGTTCCGTGGTCGCCACGGATGCCCGCCGACGGCGCTGGACGGCATGCTGTGAGCACAGCCGACGGAGCAGTACCCACCGGGTCGCTGCGACCCACGACCACAGGAGTGACCATGACCGACTCTTCCACCCAGGGCATCAAGACCGTGCTGCACCCCGTCTCCGACCTGGCCGCGGCCAAGGCGGTGTACGCCGCGCTGCTCGGCATGGCGCCGCAGACCGACTCGCCCTTCTACGTCGGCTTCGAGGCCGCGGGCCAGCAGATCGGGCTGGTGCCGGCCGGTGGGCCGCAGGGTATGACCGCGCCGGTGGCCTACTGGCACGTGTCGGACATCGAGGCGAAGCTGGCCGAGGTGACCGCCGCGGGCGCCACCGTGAAGGAGGCCGCGCACGACGTCGGCGGCGGCCGCCTGGTGGCCACCTTCACCGACCCGGACGGCAACGTCCTGGGCCTGCTCCAGGACCGATGACTGGGAGCCGCTGTCCCTCGGTCCGGCGGTGCCCGCGAGAACCGCGCGGGCACCGCCGGAAAGTTCTCCCGCCGGCTCGACGGACAGCGGCGGAAGCGCCCCTACGATGCGAGCGTGACTCGCGTCATCCCGGCCCGGAGGCCGTACCCGCTGCTCGCCGCCGCGATCGTCCTTCTGTTGCTCGGCGCGGGTCTGGCCTGGGTCGTCGACGATTCGCTGGGGCTGAGTCACACCCCCGCCGCCGTGCCACGCGAGGACGTCGCCGCCGCGCCGCGGCGGGTCGCCGTACCGGCGCCGCCGCTGGCCTCGGTGGTCGTGCCGGACGAGCCGCGCACCCGCAAGGCCGGGGCCGCCGTCGCCGACGCGCTCGCCGCGCGCGGCCTGCCCCGCCCGGCCGTCACCCCGGCCCCGCGGGGCCCAGCCGCCGGGACCAGGGCCCCGGCGGGCTCGCCCGCACCGGACCTCTCGACGGTGACCACGCTGCGGGCGGGCGTGCTCGCCACCCTGGCCGGGTCGCCGGAGTCGTACCGGCTCAGCGTCCGGGGGACCGAGCTGGCCGTCGAGGGGGGCGACGTCGCGGGCATCGCGGCCGGGCTGTACCGGCTCGCCGACCGGATCCGCTCCGGCACCGAAGCGCTGCCCGCCGCCGAGGCCGGCCGGCTGGTCACCCCGCGGCTCGGCCTGCGGCTGACCGACGCCGGCTCCGTCGGCCGCGAACCCGACCCCGCCGCGTTCGCCGCCGGCGACGACTACAACCTGAACACCGACGTGGTCGGGCCGGCGCTGCTGCCGCGCGCGCCGTGGGTGGACGCCGACGCGGTGGCCCGCATCGGCGCGCAGTTCCGGCAGTTCGTCGACCACTCGGTGGCGCAGGGCTACAACGCCGTCGTGGTCCCCGGCTTCCTGGAGTACGTCACCTTCGCGAAGGTCGGCGACGGGCACGCGGTCTACCCGGCCGGCGACCCGCACGTCGACCGCGCGAAGGCCATGGTCGCGGCGTTCGGCCCGGTCTTCGGCTACGCCGAGGAGATGGGCGTGAAGGTCTTCCTGCTCACCGACATGCTCGCGGTGTCGCCGCCGCTGGAGGCGTACCTGACCAGGACCGTCGGCGGGCTCGACGTGGCCGACCCCCGCCTGTGGGCGGTCTACCGGGCCGGGCTGGCCGAGCTGTTCGAGAGCATGCCCTTCCTGGACGGTTTGATGGTCCGCATCGGCGAGGGCGGCGAGGTGTACGCCGGGGACGGCTGGGACTACTCGTCGAAGCTCGCGGTCACCACGGAGGCGTCCGTACGCGCGATGCTGCGGGCGCTGCTGGACACCGCGGGGCTGGCCGGCAAGGAGGTCATCTTCCGCACCTGGACCGTCGGCGTCGGTGCCGTCGGCGACCTGCACACCAATCCGGAGTCGTACGCGCGGGTGCTGCGCGGGTTCGACGACCCGCACCTCATCGTGTCCACCAAGTACACCCTCGGCGACTTCTACAGCCACCTGCCGCTGAACGCCACCCTGCTGGCCGGTGAGCACCGGCGCATCGTGGAGTTCCAGGCCCGGCGCGAGTTCGAGGCGTTCGGCTCGCTGCCCAACGACCTCGGCCCGCTGCACCGGCAGGCGCTGCGCGCGTTCCTCGCCGCCAATCCGAAGATCGAGGGCGTCTGGAACTGGACCCAGGACGGCGGCCCGCTGCGCGCCGGGCCGATGTCGCTCTACCTGCGGGCCGGGTTCTGGCAGCTGTACGACCTCAACACCTACGCCGTCGCGCGGCTGGCGTGGGACCCGGACGCCGACCCGGCGCAGGTCACGGCGGACTGGGCGTACCGCACGTTCTCCGCCGACCCGGCCACCGTCGCGGCGATCGGGCAGGCCATGGCGCTGTCCCGGCCGGCGGTCACCAAGGGCCTCTACATCGGGCCGTACGCCGACAACTCGGTACGGGCGCTCGGGCTGGAGCCGCCGCCCATGATGTGGATCTTCGAGTGGGACATCCCCACAGGCGACTCCGCCGCGCTGGACAGCATCTACGCGGTGACCGGTGGTCGCGTCGACGCGGCGATCGACGCGGCGATCGACGAGGGCCGGCAGGCCGTCACGCTGGCCCGGCGCATGCGCGACCTGGTCGCCGCCACCGACCCGGCGACCTGGTGCGACGCCGGGCTGCGCGAGCGCTTCACCGACACGCTCGACTACCAGGTGAACCTGTTCGAGACGCTGGCCGCCTACCGGACCATGGTGCTGCGGCACGCGCAGTGGCTGGACACCGGCGCCCGGGCCGCCTACGACGACTGGCGGGCGGCCGAGGCGGCGTACCGGAGTGCGCGGGACGGGCACCGGCAGCGCTACGGCGGCGACCTCGACCTGCCCGCGTACAACTTCACCGCTGCCGACCTCGGGGCGCAGCGCGCCGGCCGGGACCCGGCCATGGCCTGGGCGGCCCGGGCGCTGCTCGCGCTGATCCTTGTAGTGGTGCTGCTCGGCCTGCGCGGGCGGGGGTTCGGTGGCGCCGCCGCGCGGGGTCTGCTGCTCGGCGCGGTCCGGCCGTGGCGGGTCGCCGCGCTCCCGGCGCCTGGGTCCCGGGTGGACCGGATCGTGGTGTGGCTGGTCCCGGCGGTGGTCCTGCTGGCGAGCCGGCTCGTGTTCACCTGGTTCGCGGCTCCCGCGCACCTGCTGGTCACCCTCAGCGGGTGGGCGCTGTTCGCCCTCGTCGTACGCCTCGTCGTCGGCCGGCGGGACCCGTTCCACCTGTGGGCCGTGGTCGGCGGCGTCGCGCTGCTGCGCAGCGTGCTGCTCCTGGTGGCGCTGGCCGGGCGCGGGCCGGGGCGGTACTGGTTCGCCTTCTGGACCGCGCCGACCCTGCGCGCCGCCTACCTCACCGCCGCGTTCGCCGCGTTCTGCTGGCTCTTCGTGGCCACCGCCGTCGTCCTCCGCGACCGGTACCGCCTGCGGCGGCGCAGCGCCGTCGGGCTGACCCTGACCGCTGCGGGTGTCCCGCTCGGACTGCTGGCCGGCCTGGTCGGGGTGATCGGCCTGGAGCGCGCGCTGACGGTGTGGAACGACCAGTTGGCCCTGCTGCCCTGGGGGCTGTCCCGGATCCTCGGCATCACCGTCTACCTGGGCATTCCGGCCGACCTGCCGGTGTACGCCGCGGTCGCCGGAGCCGCCCTGGCGGCCGCCGGGCTGCTGCTGTCGATCGGCCGCGGCCGCCGAGGAACGGAAGCCCTGGACAACTACAGTTAACAACCCTAATAGTTGTGCATCCGTCGATACGTTCGGCCGCCCACCCCTCCGGAGGACCGGATGCACCGCAGCGCCCGTACCCCGTTCCTGGCCGCCCTCGCGGCCCTCGCCACGGCCGCCACCGCCGCGGCGACCGTGGCCCTCGCCAGCCCGGCGCTGGCCGCCGGCCCCACCGCCACCTTCACCAAGACCTCCGACTGGGGCAGCGGCTGGGAGGGCAGATACACCATCACCAACGGCGGCGGCAGCACCATCACCGGCTGGCAGGTGGCCTTCACCCTGCCGGCGGGCACCACCCTCGGCTCGTACTGGGACGCCACGGTCAGCAGCGTGGGCCAGCGGCACACCTTCACGAACCGGTCCTGGAACGGCACGATCGCCCCCGGCGCCTCGGTGTCGTTCGGCTTCCTCGCCACCGGATCCGGCTCGCCGACCGACTGCACCCTCAACGGCGCCCCGTGCGGCGGCGGCACCCCGACCACGCCACCGACGACCACCCCACCGCCCACGACCAGCCCGCCGCCGACGACCGCCCCGCCGACCATGCCACCACCGACGACCCCGTCGCCGACGACCCCGCCGCCGGCGAGCGGGCTGCCGAAGCACGCCCTGATCGGCTACCTGCACGCCAGCTTCGCCAACGGCTCCGGCTATCTGCGGATGGCCGACGTGCCCGCCGACTGGGACGTCATCAACCTCGCCTTCGGTGAGCCCACCTCGGTCACCTCCGGCGACATCCGCTTCCAGCTCTGCCCCGTCACCGAGTGCCCCACCGTCGAGAGCGAGGCGGAGTTCACCGCCGCCGTCCGGGCCAAGCAGCAGCAGGGCAAGAAGGTGCTGCTCTCCATCGGCGGCCAGAACGGGCAGGTGCAGCTGACCACGGCCGCAGCCCGGGACACCTTCGTCCGGTCGGTGTCCGCGATCATCGACCGGTACGGCCTCGACGGCCTGGACATCGACTTCGAGGGTCACTCCCTCTACCTGAACCCGGGCGACACCGACTTCCGCAACCCCACCACCCCGGTGGTCGTCAACCTGATCGCGGCGATCCGAGCCCTCAAGCAGCGCTACGGCGCCGGATTCGTCCTCACGATGGCCCCGGAGACGTTCTTCGTGCAGCTCGGCTACCAGTTCTACGGGCCCGGCCCGTGGGGCGGCCAGGATCCCCGCGCCGGGTCCTACCTGCCCGTGATCCACGCCCTGCGCGACATCCTCACCGTGCTGCACGTACAGGACTACAACTCCGGCCCGATCGTCGGGCTGGACGACCAGTACCACACCATGGGCGGCGCGGACTTCCACATCGCGATGACCGACATGCTGCTCGCCGGGTTCCCGGTCGCCGGAAACACCAGCGCGGTCTTCCCGGCGCTACGCGAGGACCAGGTCGCCTTCGGCACGCCGTCGTCGACCAGCGCGGGCAACGGCTACGTCGCCCCGGCGGGCGTACAACAGGCGGTCACCTGCCTCGTCCGGGGCCAGAACTGCGGCGCGTACACGCCGCTCAGCGGCACCAACCCCGGCTTCCGCGGCCTGATGACGTGGTCGATCAACTGGGACCGGTACTACGGCTGGGAGTTCCGGCTCAACCACGGCCCGTTCCTCAAGGCGCTGCCCTGACCTCGCGCCGACGCCTCCGGGGCCGCACCGGCCGGGCCCCGGGGGCGGGCGCTCCTGTCGGTCAGCGCCGGCCGGATGGCCGGCCGGTCATCCGCTCCGCGAACTGGCGGAGCTTCTGCTGGGTGCCCGGTTTCGCCGCTTCCCGTCGTCCGCGGTCGATCATCTTGCGCCCCTGCGGGCTGTTGAGGAATCCCTTGAGCCGTTGGCCGACCGATGTCATGACCTGTCCCTTCCCGCTCGTCGTGCGGCACTCCGCGGTGCCTCAGCCGGGTGCGGGTGTCACTTCGGCTGGGGCGCAGCCGCTCGCTGCGGGCTTCCACCGCGGTGCCGCCTTCGTGCCGTCCTCTGGTCAGGCCTGGATACCCGGACGCGCCCCGCTTATCTGTGATCGGGGATCGTCAGCCCTTCGGCTCGGGTCGAGCCGCCGGCGGAGCAGCCGCTATTTGACCTTGGGGGTCGATCGGACCACGATGCCGTCGTACTCGGGATGCTTCTCCAGCCAGCCACTCAGGAAGGGGCAGATCGGCACCACGGTCCGCCCCTTCGCGCGCGCGTCATCCATCACCGCGCGGGCCAGGGTCGAACCGACGCCCCGTCCCTCGAACTCCGGGGCCACCTCGGTGTGGGTGTAGGCGATGATGCTTCCGCTCAGCTGATAGGTGACCACACCGGCCGTCGCGCCCGTCTCGTCGCGCGCCTCGAACCGCTCCCGCTCGGGCACGTCCGTCACCGTGAAAACCATCCCGCAATCCAACCACGGTGCGATGAGATCCACCGCTGGAAGTGACCGCGGCGACAGGCCGGTTGCCGAAGTGATCCAGGTCACTCCGAATGAACTTTCACCGGCCGCTCACGTCCGGGACACCCGGATACCTCTCGCGTTCATCAAGGGAGAATGATGCGGTCAGTTCGCAAGATATCGGCGCTGGCACTGCTGGTGCTGGGCGTCTCGGCGGCGGCTCCTGGTGGCCCGCCCGCCGTGGCGCAGCCCCGAGCCGCGAAGCCGGCGACCCCACCCGCGGTCGCGGCCAAGCCCCGGACCGTCACGCTGCTCACCGGCGACACCGTGCACGTCAGCACGGTGAACGGCCGGACGGCGGTCGACGTCGTGCCGGGCAAGGGACGGGAACGGATCCCGTTCCTCACGCACAGCGCCGGCGAGGACGTGCGGGTCATCCCCGGCGACGCCGTCGGCCTGCTCAACCGGGGCAAGCTCGACGAGCGACTCTTCGACATCTCGATGCTGGTCGGTTTCGGCTACGACGACACCCGGGCCACCCTGCCGCTCATCGTCCAGCACGGCAGCGCCGCCACCGCCCGCCTCGCCGGCGGCCGGGTCACCCGGGAGCTCTCCGGGGCGAGCGCGGTCGCGGAGAGCCGCGCGGACGCGGTGTCCTTCTGGAACAACCTCACCTCCAACGGGAACGGCACGGAGCGGCAACTGCGGGCCGGGTTCGACAAGATCTGGCTCGACGGGCTGCGTCAGCCCACCCTCGACGTCAGCGTCCCGCTGACGGGCGCGCCGCAGGCCTGGCAGGCCGGCTGGACGGGCACCGGGGTGAAGGTCGGCGTGATCGACACCGGCGTCGACCAGACCCACCCCGACCTGGCCGGCCGCGTCGCCGCGGCGGAGAACTTCACCGGCGACCCGGACACCCTCGACCGGGTCGGCCACGGCACCCACGTCGCCTCCACCATCGCCGGTAGCGCCGCCGCCTCGCAGGGCCGTTTCAAGGGCATGGCGCCCGGCGCGACCCTCTACAGCGCCAAGGTCTGCACGGAGATCGGCTGCCCGGAGTCGGCGATCGTGGCCGGTATGACCTGGGCGGCGCAGCAGGGCGTCAAGGTCGCCAACATGAGCCTCGGCGGCGCGGACAGCCCGGAGACCGACCCGATCGAGGCGGCCCTGGCCGACCTCACCCACCGCTACGGCGTGCTCTTCGTCGTCGCCGCCGGCAACAGCGGCGAGGCCGGCGAGTCCACGGTGAACTCCCCCGGCAGCGTGACCGAGGCGCTGACCGTGGGTGCCGTGACCAAGACGGGCGAGCTGGCCGGCTTCTCAAGCCGGGGCCCGCGCACGGGCGACGCCGGCATCAAGCCGGACATCACCGCGCCCGGCGTCGGCATCGTCGCCGCCCGCAGCTCGACCTCCGACCTGCAGCCGAACGACGAGAATCCGCAGTACACCGCCCTCAACGGCACCTCGATGGCGACTCCGCACGTGGCCGGCGCAGCGGCGATCCTGACCCAGCAGCACCCGGACTGGGCGCCCGAGCGGATCAAGTCCACGCTGATGGCGGCCGCGAAGCCGAGCGCCACCATCGGTGTCTACGAGCAGGGCGCGGGCTTCCTCGACGTCGCCCGGGCCACCCGGCAGACCGTCACGGCGAGCCCGGTCAGCGTCGCCTTCGAGCGGACCACCACCGCGCAGCAGAGCACGGTCACGTACGCCAACAGCGGCTCCTCCGCCCTCACCCTGGCGGTCTCCCTCGACGCCAAGGACGCCGAGGGCGCCCCGGCGCCGGCCGGCCTGTTCAGCCTCAGCGCCTCCTCGGTGTCGGTCCCGGCCGGCGGCACGGCCACCGTGACCGTCACCGTCCAGGCCGGCGCCGACCTGCCCGACCACTACTTCGGCGGTGAGGTGACCGCCACCGGCGACGGCGTGCAGGTGCAGACCCCGGTCGCGCTCGACATCGCCCGCCACCGGCTGGACCTCAAGCTCGTCGGGCCGGACGGCGGAGCACCCACGTCCGAGCAGGGCTGGGTGACCCTCCTGACCGACCTCGACCGGCAGACCGTCACGGTGTTCGAGAACCCGGCGATCACTTCGTACCGGGTCCGCGCGGGTCGCTACCTGGTCCAGACCTACCTGTTGACCGGCGACCCGTACCTCCCGCACGTCACCTCGCTGATGCGCCCGAGCCTCGACCTGACCACGGACCAGGCGCTCACCATGGACGCCCGCCTGGCGAAGCCGATCGTGGTGACCGTGCCGAACCCGAAGGCCACCGCGGTCCACCAGGAGTTCGGCTGGACGATCCGGACCGAGCAGCCGCAGATCTGGGGCAGCAACGACCCGTTCGGCGTGGTGATGGGCATCCCCCTCGATCAGGTGCGGACCGCCCAGATCGGGGCCGGCAAGACGCCCGGCTTCGTCTCCTACGTCAACGGGATGTGGGGCCAGGTGGCCGAGGACGGCAGCCTGCACAACAGCCCGTACGCCTACCGGGTCTACTTCTACGAGCCGGAGAGGATGATGACCGGGCTGACCCGCAGGCTGCGCGCGGGCGACTTCGCCACGGTCCGCTCGCGGGTCAGCGCCGACGTGGCCGGCGTGCCGGTTTCGCGGACCGCGGTCGCGCACGCGCCCGGCAACTCGCCGGTCTACCGGGACGAGCGCACCATCCCGCCGAGCTTCAGCTACGACGCGCCGGGCACCATCACCGAGTACTACAACCAGGACAAGCAGGCGGTGTGGCAGTCGACCTCGTCGCAGCTGAGGTACACGTACTACGAGTCGGCGTGGACCAGCTTCCGGCCCGGCCGCACGTACGACGTGAAGTGGGCCAACGGCGTGGCCGGGCCGGTCTTCCCGGAGCCGAACTTCGGCCAGCAGTTCGCCACCCGCTACTGGGGTGACCTCATGGGCGGGCCGGGGCCGCTGCACGGCGACGGCACCGGGCACATGGGCTTCCGGCACGTTCGCGGCGGCAGCGTGCAGGTGAACCTCTACCGCGACGGGGTCAAGGTCGGCGACGCGACCCAGGCGCCCTGGGTGTGGGAGGTGCCCGCGGAGAAGGGTGACTACCGGCTGGCCGCGACCTTCCGCAGCGACCCGGAGTTCACCCTGTCGACCGTGGTCGACGCCGAGTGGACCTTCACGTCCGGGCACGTGAGCGACGGCGAGCTGGTGAAGCTGCCCATGACGGCGATCCGCTACAGCCCGGAGCTCGACATCGACAACCGGGCGCCGGCGGGCCGGCTGTTCGCGATCCCGGTCTCGCTCGACCGTCAGGTCGGGGCGGCGCCGGGCCGGACCAGGACCTTGACCGTCGAGGCGTCCTTCGACGACGGCAAGACCTGGCAGCGGCTGACCGTGCAGCGGTCCGGCGAGAAGGCGGTCGCCTGGGTGCACAACCCGGCGGGCGGCGGCTTCGTATCGCTGCGGGCCGCCGCGTCGGACACCAGCGGTAACACGGTCAAGCAGACCATCATCCGCGCCTACCGGTACTGACGGTGGGCCCCGGACGCGGCGCCCGCGGGCGCCGCGTCCGGGTCACCGGTGCCAGAGCAGCCGGTCGCGGATCCGCCGGGCCATGGGCGAGTCCGTCCCGTCCAGCTCGGCCAGGGCCTCGCTCCACGCCTGCCCGGCCAGGGCCGGGTCGCCGTTGGCGGAGTGGAAGTCGCCGATCGAGACCAGCACCTCGGCGGTGTGGTGCGGGGCCCCGGCGGCGCGGAAGGTGTCGATCGCCTGCTGCCAGGTCGCCGTCGCGTGCGGCAGGTCGTCGACCATCGAGTACGTGTGCGCCAGCCAGGCCTGGGTGGTGCCCACCCCGTGCAGGTCGCCGAGGGCGTCGAACTGCCGCCGCGCCTCGACGAACATGCCCAGCGCCTCGTCGTGCCGGCCGAGCCAGCCCTGTGCCCGCGCGATGGTCAGCAGCGCGTTGGTGGCGCCCCGCACGTTGCCCTCGGCGCGAAGGAGCGCCCGCGCGGCCTCGGCGTGCCGGATCGCCTCGAGGTAGCGCCGCTGGGCCAGCCGGATCTCGGCGATGTTGTTCTCCACGTGGCCCTGCTCGGTCCGCCGGCCCAGACGATGGAAGAGCGCCCGGGCGTGCTGCAGGTGCAACAGCCCGCGGTCCAGATCGGCCAGGAAATAGCAGGCGCCGCCCAGGCTGCGGTGCAGCAGGGCCTGGACTGCGGGGTCGTTCCCGGTCGCGGCGAGGCCGGTGCTCACCGTTGCCGCCCACTGCTTGAACTGCGCGGTGTCCTGGAAGTAGTTCTGCAGGGCCAACGCGATCCGCCAGGCCGTGTCCGGACGGCCGCGCTCCTCGGCCCGCGCGACGATGTCGGTCAGCACCCGTTGCTCGGCGGCGAACCAGGCCAGCGCGTCGGCCCGGCCGGTGAAGCCCCGTCCGGTGACCCCGCGCTCGGACGGCTCCGGCTCCGGCAGCGGCACCTGCGGCTGCAGCGGCAGATGCGCCGCGTACGCGCTGAGCTGGTAATAGTCGTAGACCCGCTCAATGGCGGCGGTCCGCTCGGTGTCGTCGTCGAGCTCCTCCCCGAGTTCCGTGGCATAGGCGCGCAGCAGGTCGTGCATCCGCCACCGGCCGCCGCCGGGCTGGACCAGCAGCTGCGCCCCGAGCTCGGCGAGCAGGCCGCGGGCGGCGCGCAGGGACAGGCCGCCCAAAGCGGCCGCCGCTTCCGTGCTCAGCTCCCCGGCCGGGTGCAGGGGCAGCAGCCGGAAGAGCCGGGCCGCCTCGGGAGTCAGGGCCCGGTAGGACCAGGAGAAGATCGCTTCCAGGTCGGCGTGCGCGTCCCCGAAGCCGGCCAGCCGGCCGTCCGCCCCGGCCAGCTCGCCGGCGACGGCGGGCAGGCTGAGCCCGGGCCGGCCGACGCTGCGGGTGGCGACCAGCGCCAGGGCCAGCGGCAGCCGGCCGCACCGCGCGATGATCTCGTCGACGGCGGCCGGGTCGGCGGCCGCCGCCTCGCCGAGCCAGCGGGTGAGCAGCTCGCGGGCCTCGGCGCCGGTCAGCAGGTCGAGGTGCAGCGGGTGGGCGCCGGCCGGGCCGGCCACGCCGGTGATCCGGCGGCGGCTGGTGGCGATGACGAGGCTGTCGCCGGTGCCGGGCAGCAGGTGCCGGATCTGCTCCCAGTCACGGCAGTTGTCGAGAAGGATCAGCATCCGGCGCTCGGCCAGGATGCTGCGGTAGAGACCGGCCTGGGCGTGCAGCTCGGCCGGGATGGCGGCCGGCGCGACTCCGAGGGACCACAGGAAGCCGCGCAGCGCCTCGGCCGGTGTCATCACCGAGTCGCCGGAGCCGAAACCGCGCAGGTCGGCATGCAACTGCCCGTCGGGATAGCGGGCGGCCAGCCGGTGGGCCAGGTGCACCGCGAAGGTGGTCTTCCCGACCCCGGGCATTCCGTCGATGACCAGCGCGGTGGTCCGCGGGTCTGCGGCCAGCAGCTCCTCCGCGGCCGCCACGACGTCGCGGCGGCCGGCGAAGTAGGGGTGGTCGGCCGGCAACTGCGCCGGTGGCTCGCCCCCGGTCGACGGCGACGACCTCGGCTCGGCCGGCGGCCGTGATTCGGCCTCGGCGCCGCCGGGCGGCGCTCCGGACCGGAGGAAGGACGGTGCGACGCCGCGCCGCGACCTGGAGCCGTCGGCCGGGACGTCGTGGTCGAGCAGGCTGTCCCGGGCCGCGCGCAGGTCGCCGCCCGGCTGGATGCCGAGCTCGTCGGCGAGCCGGTGCTCGATCTCGGCATAGGCCGCGAGGGCCTCGGCTCGCCGGCCGTCCGCGGCGAGCGCGAGCAGCAGCCGCGCCTGCAGGGCCTCGTCCAGCGGCTCGGATTCGGCGGCCAGCCGGATCGCGGGCAGCACCGCGTGGACGCACCCGGCCCGCAGGGCGGCGTCGGTGGCCGCCCGGACGGCCGCGAACCGCTCGCCGTCGACCGCGACGAACTCCGGATGGGCCCGGCCGCCGGCCTGCAGCCCCGAGGCGCACCGGTCGCGCCACAGCGCCAGCGCCTCCCGGTAGAGCTCGACGGCCGGCTCGCCGGAGCCGGCACCGGCCTGGGCGACCAGGCGCCGGAACCGCAGCAGGTCGAGCGACTCTCCGTCGAGCCGCAGCCGGTACTCGGCGCCGTCGCGGATCAGCACCGAGCCCACCGCCCGGGTCGGCAGCCCCGGCTCGAAGCGCCGCCGGAGCATTCCGACGTGCCGGTGCACCACGTTGACGGCGCTGGGCGGGGGGTCGGACTCCCAGAGCAGGTCGACGAGCTCGGCGACGCTGACCCCGCCGCCGGCCCGGACGAGCAGCAACGCCAGGATCAGCCGCTGCTGCCGGGTGCCCAGGTCGATCTCGGACCGGCCACGCCAGGCCCGCACCGGGCCGAGAACGGCGAAGGTGAGCGCGCTGGTCATCCTGGTGCGATCCACACGGTGCTGGTTGCCACGATCGCCACAGCATGTCAGGGCCCGCGGCGCGGCGGGCACGCGGTGCGGCTGTGAGCTTCGGCTCAGCGGGCGGCCAGGTCGTCCCTGCTCAGGCCGCCTCGAGGCCGGTGCGCAGGGCGCGCAGCGCATAGTGGGTCCGGGACTTCACCGTGCCGATCGGCACTCCCAGCCGGCCCGCGACCTCTTCCGGTGACCGCCCGACCAGATAGACCTCGGAGAGCAGGCTGCGCTGCGCGGGGCTCAGCCGGCCGAACGCGTGCCGGATGGCGTGCGACGCCAGCGCCGCGCCGGTGGTGTCGTCACCGGCGGGAATCCAGGTCATGTCGACGAGATGGACCTCGGCCGGGCGGCCCCGCCGCCGCCGGACGCCGTCGATGACGAGCCTCCGGGCGACGGTGGAGAGCCACCGGCGGGCGGCATCGGGATCGACCGGCACCGAGTCGAGGTGACGCCAGGCCCGCAGCATCGTCTCCTGGAGCAGATCCTCGGCGGTCTGCCGCTGGCCGCGGGTCAGCACGAGCAGGAGACGCAGCACGGCACGGGCATGGTCCGCGTGCAGCGCGGTCATGCGTTCGGCCGGGCCGGCCGGTGATCCGTCGAGTGCCCGCAGCACGACATCTCCCCCATACGCAGGAGCAACGGTGAATGCGGCACGAGCCTAGGGACGAGCGATGCGAATGGACTGACGCGAAAGTGCGAATCGAGTGCCGTCGCCGACCGCGACCGGTCACGGACGTGACGTGACCGCCGCGAGCAGGCCGGCCAGCCGCCGACCGGTCGGGGTCTGCGCGTACGGGATCAGGGCCTGCGCCTCCTGCCATACCCGCACCGCGGCGTCCTGGTCGCCGGCGGCGGCGAGGGCGTCGCCGAGCAGCGCCAGCACCTCCGCGGCCGGCGCCGACGCCGAGGCCTCCTGGTAGGTGACGGCCGCCTCGCGCCAGCAGTCGACCGCCTTGCCGAGCTCCCGTCGGGCGGAATGCACCCGGCCGAGCACCTCCCACGCCTCGGCGATGCCCAGCCCGTACCGCGCTCCGCGCGACAGCGCCATGGCCTGCTCGGCGCAGCGCACGGCCTCGTCCTCCCGGCCCAGTTCGATGTAGCTCGCGGCCATGATCACCAGGACGTCCGCGAGCAGTTTGTCGTCTCCGGCGGCCCATGGCCCCAGCGCCGCGGAGAGCGCCCGGACGACCTCCTCGTGTCGCCCCTGGGCGCTCAGAATCATCGCCCGGTTGATCCCGGCCCGGGTCATCTCGTCGTACAGGCCGAGCCGGGCGAGCAGCTCGACCGCCTGGTCGAGGTGCCCCACCGCGGTCTCGTGCTCGTGCCGGAAGTAGGCCGCGCCGGCCAGGCTGCGGTGCATCCGGGCCTGTCCGACCAGGTCGCCGCCCGACCGGGCGGCCTCGAGGGCCACCTCGCCGGTCGTCGTCCAGTCGGCCCACCGGCCGCTGAAGTCGAAGAAGTGCTGCATGCCCAGGGCGAGCTGCCAGGCCTCGGTGTGCCGGCCCTGCCGGGCGGCCCGGCCGACCAGCGCGATCAGAACCTGGCGCTCGGCGGTGAACCAGCGCATGGCGTCGCCGTGACCGGCGAAGCGCAGCGGGGTCTCGGCCGGCCCCGGTTCGATCATCGGCTGGTACTCGGAGGTCAGCAGCCGTCGGTGCGCCTGATAGGCGGTTGCCCGGTAGAACTGCAGGCAGCGCAGCTCCGCGGCGGCGCGCTCGGCTGGGCCGTCGTTCTCCTCGCCGAGTTCCGTGGCGTAGGCCAGCAGCAGGTCGTGGGTGCGGTAGCGGCCCGGCAGGTCCTCGCTGACCAGGTGCGCCCGGCTCAGCTCGCCGAGCAGTGCCCGCGAGCTGCGCAGCGAGACGCCGGCCAGGCCCGCCGCCCCGGCGATCGAGATGTCGGGGCCGGGATGGACCGGCAACAGCCGGAAGAGCCGGGCGGCCGGCGCGGAAAGTGCCTGGTAGGACCAGGAGAAGACGGCACGCAGGCCGGTCTGCGGGTCGTCGCCGTCGAAGCCGTCCAGGCTCCCGGGCGCCTGGGCCAGCTCGGCGGCGATCTGCGCCGGTGGTGTCTGCGGCAGGCTCGCCGCGCGGGCGGCCACCACGGCCAGCGCGAGCGGCAGCCGTCCGCAGCTGGCGATGATGGCGTCGATCGCGGCCGGGTCCGTCGCGACGCGGCCGGCGCCGAGCGGCCCCAGGAGCGCCGCGCGCGCCTCGTCGACGCTCGGCAGGCCGACCGGCAACGGGTGGGCGCCGGCCATCGTCAGCAGGGTGCTGAGCCGGCTGCGGCTGGTGACGATCACCAGGCAGCCGGGGCTGCCCGGCAGCAGGTGCCGGATCTGCTCGGCGTCCCGGCAGTTGTCGAGCATGATCAGCAGGCGTCGGCCGGCAAGGCTGCTGCGATACATGCCGGCCTGGGCGTGCAGCTCGGCGGGAATGCTCTCCTGGGGCACCCCGAGCGAGCCGAGGAAGCCGCGCAGCGCCTCGGACGGGCTCATGGCCGGCTCCCGCCCGTCGTATCCGCGCAGGTCGACATAGAGCTGCCCGTCCGGGTAGCCGGCGGCGAACCGGTGGGCGAGGTGGACGGCGAGGGCGGTCTTGCCGACCCCGGGCATGCCGTCGATCGCGAGCACCGCCGGCCCGCCCGGGCGCGCGACCGCCGCGCGGGCCTCGGCGATGAGGTCGTCGCGGCCGCTGAAGAAGGGCAGGTCCGGCGGGAGCTGCGCGGGCCGCGGGAGTGGCGACGGCGACCCGGCACGCGCCGGCCGGGTGCGCTGGTGCAGCAGCCGGTCGTACGCCTCCCGCAGCTCCTCGCCCGGATCGATGCCCAGGTCGTCGGCGAGCCGGCGGCGCACCACCCGGTACATCTCGACGGCTTCCGCCTGGCGGCCGTCGGCGGCGAGCGCCAGCAGCAACCGGCTCTGCAGCGACTCGTCGAGCGGGTGCTGCTCGGCGGCCTGCCGCAACGGCGCCAGCACCGCGCTCAGCCGGCCGCAACGCTCGGCGGCGTCGGCGGCCTCGCGCACGGCCTGGGCGCGTTCGGCCTCCACGGCGAGGAACGCGGGATGCAGGCGGGAGGCCGGTTCCAGGCCCGCGGCACAGCGGCCGCGCCACAGCCGCAGCCCGTCGAGGGAATGTCGCAACGCCGACTCCGGGTCGCCGTCCTGCAGGCTGCGGCTCGCCAGCCGGCTCAGCGACCGGAACTTGAGCAGGTCGAGGGACTCCGCGTCAGCGCACAGCCGATAGCCGGAGAGCTCCCGGAGGATGTGCCGGCCCGTCGACCGGGTGGGCAGGCCGGGCTCGAGCAGCCGCCGGAGCGCCCCGACGTGCCGGTGCACGACGTTCGCGGCGCTGGCCGGGGCCTCCTCGTCCCAGAGCAGGTCGACCAGCTCGGCCAGGGAGACCGGTGAACCGGCCCGGGCCAGCAGCAACGCGAGCACCAGGCGCTGCTGGCGGGCGCCCAGACGCAGCTCGGCGCCGGCGCGGACGACCCTGATCGAGCCGAGCACCGAGAAGCCGATCCTCTCCCCCGCCTCCGCCAGCACAGCGGAAACGGTAACCGGCCGCTCCGCCATCCGGAGCTTCCGGCCGCCGGTCCCGGGGCGGAAGGCCTGGGCGTACGACCTCGTCGAGGACGAAGCGGGGCGGCGTATCCGTCATGCCGCACTCGCCTGAACCACGGCCGCCCGTCGGATTTGTGCGGGTGTTCGGGGCGTCCGATCAGAACGGGGCGCGGGCCGTCCGGTTCGCGAAGGCGGGGTGGCAGGTGCCGGGCCGGCCGCGTCCCGTAACGACCTAACGACCTTGGACGCCTGTCCTTAAGGGGGCCCGCTTCGCCGCCCCCCTGGCGGACGGGACCCTTGACCCGGTCCCGTCCGTACCGGTCTGCGGCAACACGGACAGGAGTACTCGTGGCTGAGGTGCACCAGATTCCGCCCCCACCGGCGCCGGCACCGCGCTCGGCTCGGCAGCGACACGGCGCGCAGCACGAGGGACCCCGCGAGGTGTCGTCACCCGCGCCCGGCACGGGACGAGCGGCGACCTGCCGGCACTGCCAGCAACGGCTGTTCGAGGACCCGCTGTGGGGGTGGATGCACGAAGGCCGTCGATACCTGTGTCAGGACCCGGCAACCGGAGAGTTCCTGTGCCTGCCGGCGACGCCCGCCCAGCCGCCCTCGGATCCGGCGGAAAGCTGAGCCCCTGGTCAGCCGGGCCACAGCTCGCTGCCGCCGCGCGGGCGAGGGTGGCGGTCAGCAGCAGCGCGGGGCCTTCTCCCGCCCGTTGCCGGACACTAGGCTTCGCCGCATGGTGAGGTGGCGGTGGCACCGCGACACGGCGAACATCGCCCTGGTGCTCGCGGTCGGCCTGGTGGCTCTGCTCGGCCTGGTGGTGCAGTCCCGTGGCATCGACACCGCCGCCGAATGGGCGGCACTGCCGGCCGTGCTGGCATCCGCCGGCGCGCTGCACCTGCGCCGCCGCCATCCGGTGGCGGTGGGCGTGGTGGCGCTGGCCGCCGTGGGCGCGTACGGCGCGCTGCTGCACCGGCCCGGGCCGATCATGCTGGTGTTCGTCGTGGCGCTCTACACCGTCGTCGACGAGGGGCACCTCCCGGTCGCCATCGGGCTCGGCCTCGCCTCGGTGGTCGCCTTCGCCGTCGCGGACGGCTATGGCCGGACGGCCGACGGTGGGAACGGGGCGACGCTGCTGCACGCCGGTTGGCTCGTCGCGGTCATCGTCGGTGTGACCCGCAACCGCCGGGCCTACCACGCCGAGGCGCAGGCCCGGGTGCTCGCCGCGGAGCAGGGCAAGGAGGAGGAGGCCCGGCGCCGGGCCACCGAGGAGCGGCTGCGCATCGCCCGCGAGCTGCACGATGTGCTCGGCCACCACCTCTCGCTGATCAACGTGCAGGCCAGCGCCGCGCTGCACCGCCCGGACCCCACCCGGTCCACCCAGGCGCTCACCGCGATCAAACAGACGAGCAAGGAGACGCTGCGTGAGCTGCGTACGACGCTCGGAGTGCTGAGGCGGGAGGGCGAGGCGCCGACCGCGCCGGCGCCGGGCCTGAACCGCCTCTACGAGTTGGTCACGACGGCCGGGCGGTCCGGGCTGGAGATCCGCACCGAGCTGGCCGAGACCCGGCCGCTGCCGCCGGAGGTCGACCTGGCGGCGTACCGGATCGTCCAGGAGGCCCTCACCAACGTGACCCGGCACGCCGGTGCGACCGCCGCGGTGATCCGGGTCCGGCCCGACCGCGACGACGTGCTGGTGGAGGTGGAGGACGACGGCACCGGCGCACCGGGCACGCCCGGCATCGGGATCCTCGGCATGGGCGAGCGGGCCCGGGCGTTGGGCGGTTCGCTGACCACGGGCCCGGGCGCGGACGGCGGCTTCCGGGTGTGCGCCCGCCTCCCGCTGCCGCCCGGCCCGGTGCCGGCGGGAGCGCCGGCGCTGCGATCGGGGCCGGGGGACGCGGCATGATCCGGGTGCTGCTCGCCGACGACCAGACCCTGGTACGCGCCGGGTTCCGGTCCATCCTCGACGGAGAGGACGGCATCGAGGTGGTCGGCGAGGCCGCCGACGGCGCCGAGGCGGCGCGGCTCGCCCGGCGGCTGCGGCCGGACGTCGTCCTCATGGACATCCGGATGCCCGGGCTGGACGGCCTGGCCGCCACCCGGGAGATCGCCGCGAGCTCCGATGTCCGCGTGATCATCCTGACCACCTTCGACCTGGACGACTACGTCTACGGCGCGTTGCGAGCCGGCGCGAGCGGCTTCCTGGTCAAGGACACCGAGCCGGCGGAGCTGATCCACGGGGTGCGGGTGGTGGCGCGCGGTGACGCGTTGATCGCGCCGTCGATCACCCGCCGGCTGATCTCGGAGTTCACCGCCCGGGTCAGGCATCCGGACCCGGGGCCGCGGCTGAGCGCGCTCACCGAACGGGAGCGCGAGGTGATGGCGCTGGTCGCCGCCGGCCTGTCCAACGACGAGATCGCCGCGCGGCTGGTGCTGAGTCCGGCCACCGCGAAGACGCACGTCAGCCGGATCATGACCAAGACCCAGGTCCGTGACCGGGCCCAGTTGGTGATCCTCGCGTACGAGTCCGGACTGACCGTCCCCGGCTGGCTCGCCCGCTCCTGACGAACCACCTCCGGGACTCACCACACGCACTGACCCGGCGCCATGGCCGGGTCAGCGGGGTCGGCCGGGTCAGCCGGTGCGGCGGCAGCGGGCCAAGGTCAGCCCACCGACGTTCGTGCCGATCAGGCCCAGCACCAGGCCCACGATGGCCCCGGCTCGCCCTTGGCCGGTGCCGAAACCCTCGGTCGTCTCGGCCAGATGCAGCACGCTGAGGACCATGCTGGTCAGCCCCAGCACCACGGCCACCATGGCCCCGGCTCGCCCCGAGCCGGAGCCGACACGACCGGCGGAGCGGGCTCGAGCCAGCCCACCGATGACCACGCTGATCAGCCCCAGCAGGGCGAACGCGGTGGCCCCGACTCGCCCGGAGCCGCCGACGCCACCGGCGGCGACCGAGGCGTGCGCGGCCGCCGGTTTGGCGAGTCCGGACCCGATGAGCAGGGCGGGAGCGGCGGCGGCAACCACGTGACGGATGGACATTGAGGATCCCTTCGGTCGCATGACGGGTGCTGGCGGCAGCGTATGCAGCGGTGTGCTCGCGCGTCGTCATGCCGGAGTTGCCGTTGGGCCTACCACCCGGGTTGTCCGCGCTCCGGGCGTCGTACGACCGAGGTTGTCTCCCCGGGTCCGTCGAGCGCCGGCCGGCGGCGTTGCTCGGGCGTCGGCGTACCCACCCTTGTCGGCCTCCCGGACGGCGTGCGATCAGGCCGCGGCGGGCGCGGCCAGAAGCGCGCGCAGCTCCCGTACCGCTGCCCGCCCGGCGCGGTTCGCGCCGACCGTGCTCGCGGACGGCCCGTAGCCGACCAGGTGGATCCGGGGGTCGGCGACCACCCGGGTGCCATCCATGACGATGCCGCCGCGGGGCCCCCGCAGCCGCAGCGGGGCCAGGTGGTCGAGCGCCGGCCGGAAGCCGGTGCACCAGAAGATGATGTCCACGTCCTGCGCCGCGCCGTCGCCCCACCGGACGCCCTCGGGGACGATCCGGTCGAACATCGGGCGGCGTTGGAAAAGACCCCGTTCCCGGGCTTCGAGCAGCTGCGGTGTCCATGCCAGCTCGGTCGCGCTGGCGATGCTTCCCGGGGGCAGGCCGGCGCGTACCCGCGCGTCCACCTTCGCGACCACCTCGCGTCCGTGGTCCGGCGTGAACGGCCCGTCCCGGAACACCGGCGGCCGGCGGGTGACCCAGGTCGTCGTCGCCGCGACGTCGGCGATCTCGACCAGCAGTTGCACGGCCGAGGCTCCGCCCCCGACGACGACCACCCGCTTGCCGGCGAACTCCGCCGGCCCCCGGTAGTGGGCGGTGTGCAGCTGCCGCCCGCGGAACGTCTCCTGTCCGGGGTAGTACGGCACGAACGGCCTGGTCCACGTTCCCGTGGCGTTGATCAGTGCGCTGGTGGTCCAGGTGCCCTTGTCGGATTCGACCAGGAGTCGTCCGTCGGGGGCGTTCCGGACGGCCGTGACGGCGACCGGCCGCTGCACGTCGATGCCGAATTCCCGCTCGAAGGCGGCGAAATAGGCCGGCACCGCGTCCGCGGCGGGTTCGTCCGGCGGCGGCGGCGTGAAATGCAGGCCGGGCAGGTCGAAGATCCCGTGCACGGTCGCCATGCGCAGCGTCGGCCACCGGTGCTGCCAGGCCCCGCCCGGCGCCGGGTCGGCATCCAGGACGACGAAGTCGAGACCCGAGGAGCGCAGGTGGTACGCGCTGGACAGCCCCGCCTGCCCAGCTCCGACAACCACCACATCCGTCTCCGGCACGTGTCGCACAACGTCGGAGGCTCACCCAGGCCTTCCCTCCGGCGATGGATCTCACACCGCCGGGCTGACCGGCTTCAAACGCGACGGGCCCCGGTCGATCCGCTGGTGGATCGACCGGGGCCCGTCGTTGGCAGCCGGGTCAGGCGACGTCGTACCGGTCGAGCTCCATGACCTTCGTCCAGGCCGCGACGAAGTCGGCCACGAACTTCTCGCGCGCGTCCTCGCTGGCGTAGACCTCCGCGAGGGCCCGCAGCTGCGAGTTGGAGCCGAAGATGAGGTCGACCGCGGTGGCGGTCCACTTCACCTCGTCGGTGGCCAGGTCGCGGATCTCGTACACGTGCTCCTCGGACTCCGACGCCTTCCACCGGGTGCCCGGGGAGAGCAGGTTGGCGAAGAAGTCGTTGGTGAGCACGCCGGGCCGATCGGTGAGGACACCGTGCTTCGCGCCCCCGACGTTGGCCCCGAGGGAGCGCAGGCCGCCGATGAGGACGGTCATCTCGGGCGCGGTCAGGCTGAGCATGTAGGCACGGTCGACGAGCAGCACCTCCGGCTGGGTCTTCTCGCCGGGACGCAGGTAGTTGCGGAACCCGTCGGCGCGCGGCTCGAGGACGCGGAACGACTCGACGTCGGTCTGCTCCTGAGTCGCGTCGGTGCGGCCCGGACGGAACGGCACGGTCACCTCGACGCCGGCGTCGCGCGCGGCCTTCTCGACGGCGGCCGAGCCGGCCAGCACGATCAGGTCCGCCAGCGAGATCTGCGCGCCCCCGGCGGAGTTGAACTCCCGCTGGACGCCCTCGAGGGTCGACAGGACCGTCGCGAGCTGCTCGGGCTGGTTGACCTCCCAGCTGCGCTGCGGCTCGAGACGGATCCGCGCGCCGTTGGCGCCGCCGCGCTTGTCGGTGGAGCGGAAGCTGGCGGCGGAGGCCCAGGCGGTCGAGACCAGCTGGGCGGTCGTGAGGCCGGACTCCAGGATCTTCGCCTTGAGGGCGGCGACGTCGGCGTCACCCACGAGCTCGTGCTCGACGGGCGGCACCGGGTCCTGCCACAGCTGCGGCTCGGCGACCCACGGCCCGAGGAAGCGGCTGACCGGACCCATGTCGCGGTGCAGCAGCTTGTACCAGGCCTTCGCGAAGGCCAGCGCGAACTCGTCGGGGTTCTCCAGGAATCGGCGCGAGATCTTCTCGTACGCCGGGTCGACGCGCAGCGACAGGTCGGTCGTCAGCATCGTCGGCTTGTACTTCTTCGACGGGTCGTACGGGTCCGGGATGATCGCCTCGGCGTCCTTGGCGACCCACTGCTTGGCGCCGCCGGGGCTCGTGGTCAGCTCCCACTCGTAGCCGAAGAGGATCTCGAAGAAGCGGTTGCTCCACTGCGTCGGCCGGTCGGTCCAGGTCACCTCGAGACCGCTGGTGATGGTGTCCGGGCCCTTGCCGGTGCCGTGGGTGCTCAGCCAGCCCAGGCCCTGCGCCTCCAGCGGGGCGCCCTCGGGCTCGGGGCCGACGTGGTTGTCGGCGACGGCGGCGCCGTGGGCCTTGCCGAAGGTGTGGCCACCGGCGATGAGGGCGACGGTCTCCTCGTCGTTCATCGCCATCCGGGCGAAGGTCTCGCGGATGAAGTGCGCCGCCGCGAGCGGGTCCGCGTTGCCGCGGGGGCCCTCCGGGTTGACGTAGATGAGGCCCATCTCGGTCGCACCGACGCCGGTCACCATCTCCTTCTCGGAGGCGTAGCGCTCGTCACCGAGCCAGGTGTCCTCCGGACCCCAGAAGATCTCCTCGGGCTCCCAGACGTCCTCGCGGCCGAAGCCGAAGCCGAAGGTCTTGAAGCCCATCGACTCCAGGGCGACGTTGCCGGCGAGCACGAGCAGGTCGGCCCACGAGATCTTCTGGCCGTACTTCTGCTTGACCGGCCAGAGCAGGCGGCGGGCCTTGTCCAGGTTGGCGTTGTCCGGCCAGCTGTTGAGCGGGGCGAACCGCTGACCGCCGTCGCCGGCGCCGCCGCGACCGTCCTCGATCCGGTAGGTGCCGGCGGAGTGCCAGCTCATCCGGATCATCAGGCCGCCGTAGTGCCCGAAGTCGGCCGGCCACCAGTCCTGCGAGGTGGTGAGGGCGGTGACGATGTCCTGCTTGAGGGCCTCGACGTCGAGCTTGGCGAACTCCCTGGCGTAGCTGAAATCCGCACCCAGCGGGTTGCCCTTCGGCGAGTGCGCGTGCAGCACCGACAGGTCGAGCTGGTTGGGCCACCAGTCCCGGTTGGTGCGCGGGCGACCGCCGGTCTTCGGGGTCGGGGAGTCGATCGCCGGGTTCTCGCTCTCGCTGCCGTGCGCGGTCACGGAGTCGTGCGCGACCGGGCAGCCGGCCGCCGCCTTCTTGTCCACGCCCTGCGCGCTGGAGGGCGCGTTGTCCTGGGTGTCGCTCATTTGCTTCCTTCCGAACTGGCGGATCACTGGGAGGTGCGTTCGGTCGCACAGTCGGGGCAGGTGCCCCAGTAGACGACCTCCGCCTCGTCGACCACGAAGCCGTGGTCGTCGGAGGCGGTGAGACAGGGTGCATGGCCGACAGCACAGTCGACGTCGACGATCGCGCCGCAGGAGCGGCACACGACATGGTGGTGGTTGTCCCCCACCCGTGACTCGTACCGGGCGGTCGCCCGGGCCGGCTGGATGCGCCGCACCAGACCGGCGTCGGTGAGCGCACGCAGCACGTCGTACACCGCCTGGTGGGAGACCGTGGGATGATCCGCCCGTACCAGGGCGATCACGGTGTCGGTGTCGGCGTGCGGATGGTCCCGCAGCGCGGCGAGCACCGCCAACCGGGGCCGGGTCACGCGCAACGAGACCGACCGCAGCTGCGCCGCGAAGTCGGACGTCACGGGACCAACATAGTCCACTCTTTTGGAATGAATCAAGTTTTGCCGCGATCTCGATCCGCGGATCTTCGAGGCGGACTGCCGTTGGTCAGCTCCTCGCCGGCGCGGGCCTTCGCCGCCGGGGAAGACCCTCGCTGGTCACACCGTGATAGATGATCATGACGATGATTCCCAGCAGGCCGAACAGCGGGTTCACGATCAGGGCGAGCAGCCCGGTCAGACCGTAGAGAACGAGACCGGTGATCGGGCGGGCCTCCTGCGCGCGAACGTGGTCCGGGTCGATGTGGCCCGCGCGCAGCGCCGGGTGACGGCGTAGATAGCCGAAGAACACCAACCAGGGCGCCGACATCAGCGCCGCAGCGAGCGCGTACATGACGACAGCCACCCTCAGGTCGTCGGTGTCGCCGCCGACGAGCGCCGACGCCAGGACCGCGGTCGGAAACGGGATGATCACCACACCGAAGAGGATCGCGATGTTGATCCAGTTGAGCGCCAGGGTGGTGCCGCGGACGAGCCGTAGCAGGGCGTGGTGATTGAGCCAGAGGACGCCGATGTAGATGAAGGACACCACGAACGCCAGGTAGGACGGGGCTTCCCTGCCAAGCGACGTCAGCAGCTCGCCCTCGTGGTATTCCGGCACCCGCAGGTCCAGCACCAGCAGCGTGATGACGATGGCGAAGACACCGTCGCTGAACGCGGCCAGCCGACCGGTGTCGGGCAGTTGGCGCGCCGGGCCTGTCGGCTGGGCCTCTTCGGGTCCTGCGGGCACGGCCGAACGCTAACAGTGACGGCACGGTGGACGGGTGCGATCAGCGGGGAAAGCCCATCGCCGGAGTGCCGGTGATCTCGATCTCGAAGCGGCGCGGCGAGACCTTCGTCCGTGTCCGCACCGGGGAAGCATGCCCGGAGCGGCCGCACACGCGGGTCGGACCGGCGGCGTAGGCGAGGGTCCCACGCCGGCCGGCCGACCTCGGGGGCTGCCGGTACTCGGCGGCCTCAGCTGCTCCGGGTGAACAGGGCGGCGTACCGGGTGAGGTACAGCGGCCATCCCTCGTCGTGGCCGACGCCGTCGCGGACGGACTGCCAGCCCGGGCCGTGTCGGTCGAGGTGGCGGTGTTCCAGCTCAACCCGGGTGCGTTGCGGGGTTTCGGCGACGAAGCGGACCTCGACCTCGCTGGTGTTGTCCGGGTCGGTCTCCACCTGCCACCGGGGGCTGATGTCCCAGCTGAACACGACCCGGTTCGGCGGTTCGTAGGCGAGCACGCGCGCCCAGCGGCATTCGCTGCCGTCGACACCTCGGTCGTAGATGTGGCCGCCGACCTTGGGTTCGAACACCGTTTCCGCGATCGCCGCACCGAGCAGGTTGTGCTCCGGCGGCTTGAAGTCACCGAACCGCTCGGTGAACACGGTGAACGCCCGTTCCAGCGGCGCCTCGACGACGATCTCCCGGCGGACGGCCGGGGCTGTTGTCTCGGTCATGGGGTCTCCTCATTCGGTTGTTCGACGACGGCCTTGTAGCTGTCCAGCGCGCGGTGCCAGAAGGTGTCCAGCTGGTCCCGGAGCGCGGCCACGGCCACCGGATTGAGCCGGTAGACCCGGCGGGTTCCGGCCGCCTGGTCGGTGACCAGCCCGGCGTCCTTGAGGACCTTGAGGTGCTGGGACACCGCCGGTCGGCTGATCGGCAGTTCGTCGGCGAGTTCGCCGACGGCGCGGGGTCGCTCGGCCAGGCACTCGACGATGGCGCGTCGGGTGGGATCACCCAACGCGTCCCAGCCATCGCCCGTTCGGTAAGTAGCCACGAACGGTAAGCTACCGCTTACGGCTTCCGCGAGTCAAGGCCGCCCGGGCGTCAGCCGCCGGCCCCGTCCAGCGCGGTACGCAGCCGGGCCAGGAACCGGCCGAGCTCCGCCGGGCCGGCCCCGTCCAGCACCCGGCGCATCACCGCCGACCCCACCGCCACGCCGTCGGAGTAGCCGGCGGCCTCCCCCGCCTGCTCCGGGCCGGAGATGCCGAACCCGAGCACCACCGGCAGGTCGGTGGCCTGCCGCAGCGACGCCACCAGGTGGCGGCCGGACTCGCGCAGCTCGGACTGCTCGCCGGTGGTCCCCATGACGCTGACCGCGTACACGAAGCCGCGGCTGCGCTCGGCGATCTCGATCCGGCGTCGCGCCGGGGTGGACGGGGAGGCGAGCAGCACGAGATCGACCTGCGCGTCCTCCGCCGCCGTGGCGACCGGGTCCGCCTCGTCGATCGGCAGGTCTGGCACGATCAGGCCGCGCACCCCGGCATCGGCGAGGGCGCCGCAGAACGCGTCCACACCGTTGCGCAGCACCAGGTTGGCGTAGGTGAACGCGATCAGCGGCACCGGCAGCCCGAGCCGGGACACCTCGTCCAGGATGCGTCCCGCCGTCGCGCCCCGGTTCAGCGCCTGGTACGAGGACTGTTGGACGACCGGGCCGTCCAGGGTCGGATCGGAGAACGGGAGGCCGACCTCGATGGCGTCGGCGCCGGCGTCCACCGCGGCCCGGAGCAGGTCGGTCCAGTCCTCGGTGATCCCGCCGGTCACGTACGGCACGAGCAACTTCCGGCCGGCCGCCCTGGCCGCGCGGCTCCGGGTCTCCAGTGCGTTCACGACAGCTCCATGAGGGTCGACATGTCCTTGTCACCCCGGCCGGAGAGGGTGAGCATCACCGTGGCGGCCGGGGGGATCGTGCCGTCGCCGGCGGCGCGGATCACCCAGGCCACCGCGTGGGCGGACTCCAGCGCGCAGAGGATGCCCTCGGTGCGGGCCAGCCGGTGCGTCGCCGCCAGGACCTCGGCGTCGTCCACGGTCACGTAACTGGCCCGGCCCAGATCCGCCAGGTACGCGTGCTCCGGGCCGACGCCCGGGTAGTCCAGGCCCGGCGCGATCGAGTGGGCCTCGGTGATCTGCCCGTGCGCGTCCTGCAGGACCTTCGACCGGAAACCGTGCAGCACACCGGTGGAGCCGGCGCTGATCGCGGCGCCGCCGGCGGCCTCCACGCCGACCAACCGGGCCGGTGTGTCGACGAAACCCGCGAACGTGCCGGCCGCGTTGGAGCCCCCGCCGACGCAGGCCACGACGAAGTCGGGGGTGCCGGTGCGGAGGGTGGCCGCGCACTGCGTGCGGGCCTCGTCGCCGATCACCCGCTGGAACTCCCGGACCATCCAGGGGTACGGGTGCGGACCCATCGCCGAGCCGAGGCAGTAGTAGGAGTCCTCGACGGCGGTGACCCAGTGGCGCATCGCCTCGCTGCACGCGTCCTTGAGGGTGCGGCTGCCCGAGGTCACCGGGACCACCTCAGCGCCGAGCATCTTCATCCGGAAGACGTTGAGCTGCTGCCGCTCGATGTCCCGCTCGCCCATGAAGACCGTGGTCGCCATGCCGAGCAGGGCGCCCGCCGTGGCGGTCGCCACGCCGTGCTGACCCGCGCCGGTCTCGGCGATCAGCCGGCGCCGGCCCATCCGCCGCGCCAGCAGCGCCTGGCCCAGGACATTGTTGATCTTGTGCGAGCCGGTGTGGGTGAGGTCCTCCCGCTTCAGCAGCAGATTGATCCCCAGCTCCGCGGAAAGCCGCGCCACCGGGGTCAGCGGCGTCGGCCGGCCCACGTAGATCGAGAGCACCTGGTGCAGCTCGGCCCGGAACAACGGGTCGGCCCAGGCCTCGGCGAACGCCCGCTCGACCTCCTCGCAGGCGGGCACGAGCGACTCCGGGACGAAGCGGCCGCCGTACTCGCCGAACCTGCCGAGTCCGACCGGCGGGCGGCTGTCGGCCGCGACGACGGGACGACCGGCGTGCAGGAGCTGGTCCATGGCACTCCTCCTCAGGGTTCTAGAACTGTGCCTGTTATACCAGCCCCTTGGCATGAGTTCTAGAACAGCGTGGAAGTTCTGGCCGACTGTTGAGCCCGCTACACGGTGCGGGGGCCTACGCGGGGGCGTCGTCCCCCATCGCGTAGCTCAGCTGGTGACCGCTGACCTCCCGGGTGTTCACGATCACCACGCTGCTCCCGGCGAGGACGGCGAGGTCGACGACCAGGGTGCGCCGGTTGCCGTCGAGGGTGATCCGCTCACTGCGCATAGCCGGTTGACCCGGGGGCAGGCCGAGCAGCTCGGCGATGTGCGCGGACATCAGGACCGGCGCGACCGTCTCCTCGGCCCGCACCGCCACCGCGTCGGCCCGCTCGGCCAGAACGCCGTAGAGCTCCTGCTTCTCGAAGTCGACGCCCCGGAGCGGCTCGGCGAACGGCTGCGGGATGTAGGACAGCTGGTGGATCAGCGGGGCGCCCCGGATGACGCGGATCCGCTCCAGCCTGAGGACCGAAGTGTCCGCCGGGATCCCGAACCGCACGGCCAGGTCCTCGGGCACGGGGATGATCTCCTGGTCCAGCACCCGGGTCAGCACCTCGATGCCATGCGCGCGCAGGTCGTCGGCCAGGCTGCGCAGGTTTCCCATCGAGTACGGCACGGGCACCGCGCGGACGTACGTGCCCTTGCCGGGAAGCTGCTCCACCACGCCCTGGTCGCACAGCTCGTCCAGCGCCTGGCGCAGCGTCATGAGGCTGACCCCGTACTCGTCACTCAGGTGCCGCTGGCCGGGCAGTGCGTCGCCCGGGGCGAACTCGCCGTTCCTGATCCGCCTGATCAGGTCGTCGCGGATCACCACGTACTTGGGTGTCCTGCCCAGAATGTCGCCCATACGTCGCCCAGCCCTGAGAGTCGGAACGGAGCGGATCGCGCCGCCCACCGGGTGCTTCTTTCGGGTGCCAGCGTATGGCCGCCGGGTGGCCGACCAGAACGGGCCACCGGCCGGGCTAGCGGTGCACGCGCGCCAGAAAGTCGCGCATCGGCGCCACCACGTCGCCGAGGTGGGTCTCCAGCAGCCAGTGACCCCCGTCGAGCAGGTGCAACTCCGCGTCGGGTAGCTCGCCCAGGAACTCGTCGCGGAATCCCCGCTCCGAGACGTTCGGGGCCACCGCCGCCAGGGCCTGCGCGTACGGCTCGGCCCACATCTCCTGGAGCGGCGCGTATTTCGGCCCGTGCTGGTCCGGATAGATGTCGCCGTTCTGGATGACCAGCGCCGCGACCCGCTCCGGCGCGCTCAGCGCCAGGCGCAGCCCGGACTGCGAGCCGTAGTCCTGAAGGTAGATGACGTACCGCTGCAGGCCCGTTCGTCGAGCACATCGCGGTGACGGTCAACGACGACCTCGGTGAACCGGCGACCGGCACGGCTGCCATGGCGCGGCCTACCCGCGCGTCCCGGGGCGAATCCGCGGTCGCGGGCCGGAGGCTCCCCCCTCCGGCCCGCGATCCGAGCCGGTCAGCCGGTCGCGCAGCTCGCGCTGGGGGTGGTGTTGTTGCCGTTCTTGTAGAGCGTGATGCCGAAGTTGTTGCCGTTGCCGTTGGGGCGGGCCGTGAGGGTGCCGCTGGTGCCGCTGATCGAGGCGTTCCAGCTGTTCTGCAGGGTCTGACCGCCGTTCGTGCGGATGGTGACGACCCAGTTGCTGCTACCGCTGACCGAGAAGTTCACGTTGAACCGGTCGCTCCACTCGTCGGCACGGCTGACGCTGACCGTGCAGCCGCCACCGGGCGGCGGGGTGGTGGGCCCGGGCGAGGTGCCACCGCCCACCGTGATGTTGGAGCTTCCGCTGCTCTGGTAACCCTCCGTGGCCAGGATCTGGTAGTCGTGGGTGCCGAGGTTCATTCCATAGCGGGCCCACGCGTCGAAGTGGTTGCCTGCGGTGATGGTGCCGCCCACGCGCTTCGACTGCCGCACGCTCCAGTACTGGTAGAAGGTCCTGGTGCCCTCGATGGAGGGCGCGTTGACCCGCTGGGTGCGGTAGATGTCGTACGTGCCGCCGTCGGTGGTCACGGTGCCCATGAACCCCTGCCCGCCCGGCGGCCGGTAGGTGCCCCAGCTGTCGACGATGTAGTACTCGACGAGCGGGTTCCTCGTCCACCCGTAGAGGGTCAGGTACGCGTTGCCGGACGGGCTGAAGGTGCCGGAGTAGGTGACGGTCCGGCGCGCGCCGGGATTCCAGCCCTTACCGGCGACGAAGTTGTTGACGTTGCTCCACTGGGTGCTGTACTGGCCGCCGCTACCCATGGTCATGGAGACGTTGCCGCTGTCCTTCCAGAAGGAATAGAAGTAGCCGTTGTTGGTCCCGGTCGAATTCGACGTGACGGTCTCGGCGTGGGCAGGGCTGGACAGGACGGCCGTGGCGCCGGCGGTGACCAGGGCGACGGCGCAGGCACGACCGATGAGTGTCCTGAGGCGTCCGCGGCTGCGGGTCCTCGAACGGACAGGGATGTCGTTCATGACTTGCTTCCTCCTCGTGAGCGGTCCGCATCGACGTGAATAGATGGGTCTGGAGGGCGCCAGTATTGAGGTCGGTCGTTCGCGGTGTCAACAACTTCCGGAAACGTTGTGGAAACCTGCCGGCCACAAAGAATCCCGGCAAGGAAGCATTCTGGCTGCTCAAACGGCATGCTTGATGGATTGGAATCCGGGGCGGCAACTCAGTCGTCCGGCACGAGGAGGGTGGTTCGACCCGGTCTCGTCCGACGTTCCGGAGGGATTCCGAAAGTCGCCGCCGAGGCGACGCTCAGCGCAGCGACGACCGGGCCACCGGGAAGTTGAAGTACGTGTCCGGGTACGGCTCGTCGACGTACCGGTAGTGCCACCACTCGCGCGGGTAGTTCTCGAAGCCCTGCGCGGTCATCAGCCGTTTCAGCAACTCCCGGTTGGCGCGGGCCGCGCCCGTGACCCGAGCGTCGGCGGTGTGCGCGCGGGGGTCGAAGCAGTCGAACCCGGTGCCCATGTCGACGGAGCTGTCCGGGAAGCGCCCGCCGGCGGGCGCGGTGCAGGCCATCAGCGGCTGGCCCGGCACGTACGCGGGCTGGTCGGGGGTGGGCACCGGGACCAGGGTCAGGTCGAGGGTGCTCCCCCGGCTGTGCGCGGTCGGAGCGCCGATGTAGCCGTCGGCGAAGAGCCGGCTCTTCGGCTCGTCCGGATAGAACTCCCCCTTCATCCGCTGCTCGCCGGGGAGCTTCGCCCAGGTGACGAAGTCGTCCGCCGCCCGCTGCGGGCGGTAGCAGTCGTACACCTTGAGGCTGCGGCCCTGCGCCAGGGCGGCGGCCTGCACCCGGTGCAGCGCCTCCGCCGCCCGGCGGGTGAGCAGGCAGAGCGGTTCGGGGTAGCCGGCGATCGGGCGGCCCACGAAGTTGTGCGCGGTGGCGTACCGGATGTCGGTGCGGACGGTCGGGTCGACGGTGGCCAGGTCGACGATGTCGGCCGGGGCGTGCGGCTCGCTGGGGCCGGCCGACGGCGCGGGCGCCGAGGTCGGCACCGAGGTCGGCACCGAGGTCGGCGCCGGTGTCGGCGGTGGGCTCGGGGCGGGCTGCTGGCAGGCCGCGGCGAGCGTCGTGGCCAGGGCAGCCACGACGGCGGCCGCGCGCCGACCCGTCCCCACCCTGCTGTGTCTACCAGGCTCGCCGGCCTGCCGGGCCGGCAACCGGTCAGCCGTCGAGCGCGGTACGGAGGAAGTCGAGCGCCGCCGCGTCGTCGTCGATGCCGCCCGCCTCGTGGCCGTTGTACCGCCACACCGTCAGCTCGGCCGGTCCCCGGTAGGCGTTGACCGCGGCGAAGACCGTGGACGGGGGCACGATCTCGTCCATCAGCGCCACCGAGAAGCGGGCCGGCACGGTGGCCCGACGGGCGAACGCGACCCCGTCGACGTAGCCGAGGGTGCGCAGCACCCGCTCCTCCCGGTCCCGGTGCACCGCCAGGTAGTCCCGGATCTCCCGGTACGGGAAGGCGTCGGTGACCGTGACCGCGCGCGGGATGTCGCACAGGAACGGCACGTACGCCACCGCCGCCCGCAGGTCCGGCACCAGGGCCGCGGCGGCCAGCGCGGCCCCGCCGCCCTGACTGTGGCCGAGCACCGCCACCCGGCCCGGGTCGACGGCGGGCAGCCGGCGGGCCGCGTCGACGGCCCGGACCGCGTCGGTGAGGAAGCGGCGGTAGTAGTACCGGCGCGGGTCCTCGACGCCCCGGGTGGTCATCCCGGGGGCCTGCGGGCCGGCCCCGGCGATGTCCGGGGTGTCGCCCCGGCTCCAGCCGGACCCCTGCCCGCGGGTGTCCATCTGCAGGTGGGCGAAGCCCGCGGCGGCCCAGAGCAGGTTCTCCAGCGGGTGGCCGCGACCGCCGCCGTAGCCGACGTACTGCACGATCGTCGGCAGCCGGCCGGCGGCGCCGCGCGGCACGCGCAGCCATGCCTTCACCGGCTGGCCGGCGAAGCCGGGAAACGTCACGTCGAACACGTCCAGGCCGGTCAACGGGGTGTCCAGCGGCGTCACGGCGAGGTCGCCGTCGCACTCGCGGGCCTCGGCGAGGGTGTCGGCCCAGAAGGCGTCGAAGTCGTCCGGTTCGCGCATGGCGCTGCGGTAGGTGCGCAACGCCGCCTCGGGCAGGTCGGTGTACACGGCCGCCTCTCGACTCGTGGGGTGCTCGGGGCCAGTCGGCCGGAAACGGCCTACAGATTTTCCGGAACGGCGCCGCGATCTCTCGGCACGCTAGGACCGCCCGGCGCTGTCGTCAACCCTCGGCCGGTGCGGCAAGATGACCGAGGACGGCCGGGTGAAGGAGACGCGGGTGAACGCGGACGACGAGCGCAGGGTGACCATCACGGTGATCGCGCGGGAGGCCGGTGTCTCGGTGCCGACCGTGTCCCGGGTGCTCAACGGGCGCTCCGATGTCGCCCCGGGCACCCGGGAGCGGGTCGAGGAACTGCTGCGCCACCACGGCTACCGGCGGCGCCGCAGCCGTGCCGCGCACCGCGCGGCCCTGCTCGACCTGGTCTTCCCCGATCTGGACAGCCCGTGGGCGTTGGAGATCGTCCGTGGGGTGGAGGACGTCGGCCACACCGTCGGGGTGGGCACCGTCGTCTCGGCGATCCACCGCGAGTCCACCTCGACCCGGCAGTGGCTGCAGAACCTGCGCGCCCGCGCCTCGGCCGGGGTCATCGTGGTGACCTCCCACCTGACCCCGCCCGTGCACGCCCAGCTGCGCCGGCTCAATGTGCCGGTGGTGGTGGTCGACCCGGCCGGCGCACCCGCGACCGGCGTGCCCACCATCGGCGCCACCAACTGGTCCGGCGGTCTCGCCGCCACCGAGCACCTGCTCGGCCTCGGGCACCGCCGGATCGGTTTCGTGGCCGGCCCCACGCACCTGCTGTGCAGCCGGGCCCGGCTGGACGGCTACCGGGCCGCGCTGGAGGCGGCCGGCGTGCCGCTGGACGACCGGCTGGTGCAGCCCGGCGACTTCTACCACGCCTCCGGCTTCGCCGCGGGCGCCGCCCTGCTGCAGCTCGACGACCCGCCCACCGCGATCTTCGCGGCCAGCGACCAGATGGCCTTCGGCGTCTACGAGGCGGTCCGCCGCCGACGGCTGCGGGTCCCGGACGACGTCAGCGTGGTCGGCTTCGACGACCTGCCCGAAGCCCGGTGGGCGTCCCCGCCGCTGACCACGGTGCGCCAGCCGCTGGTGGAGATGGGGCGGCTCGCCGCCCGTACGGTGCTGCGCCTGGCCCAGGGCGAGGAGATCGAGTCGCCGCGGGTGGAGCTGGCCACCGAACTCGTGGTCCGGGACAGCTCGGCACGCCCCGACTAGCGTCCGCCGCCGCGCTCCAGGCCGGCGGGGGCGGGCTCAGCGCCGGCACGGCCCGTCCACTGAACGGGTGTTGGTCCGCCGGGCGTCCACGGGGACGCCCGGCGGACCGGCCTCACCTGATCTCGGACGTCGTCCAGCGCGGCGAATCGTTGGTGACCGGCACGGTGTCACCGACCAGGGTGGTCAGCGCCTCCGTGTCCCGCCGCGCGCTCGTGCCGATCCAGAGTTCGACGTCGCCGGGCTCCACCACCCGGGTGAGCGTGCGGTCGGAGAAGGCCAGGCGAGTGGTGGGGACCGTCAGCTCGACGGTGACCGACTGGCCCGGCTCCAGGTGGACCCGCCGGTAGCCGAGCAGCTGCGCCACCGGCCGGGTCACCGAGGCCACCGGGTCGCGGCCGTAGAGCTGGACCACGTCGTCGCCGGCGAGCGCGCCGGTGTTCGTCACGCGCACCGTCACGTGCAGCGCCCCGTCGGTCGGTGCCGTGGCCGGCGCGGTGAGGCCGGTGTGCTCGAACGTCGTGTAGGACAGGCCGTGGCCGAACGCCGCCGCCGGCGTCGCCGGCAGGTTGGTCACCTCACTGCCCTCGCCCAGCGTCGGGTGCAGGTACGAGTACGGCTGCGCCCCCGCCGAGCCCGGCAGGCTGACCGGCAGCCGGCCCGACGGGTTGACCCGCCCGGAGAGCACACCCGCGATCGCTCCGGCCCCCTCCTCACCGGGAAAGAACGCCTGCACCACCGCCGCGCAGCGCGACAGTGCCCAGCCGACCGCGTACGGACGGCCCGTGACCAGCACGAGGACGACCGGCGTGCCGGTGGCCAGCACGGCCTCGACGAGCTCGCGCTGGACACCGGGCAGCTCCAGGTCCTCCCGGTCGCAGCCTTCGCCGACCGTGCCGCGCCCGAAGAGGCCGGCGTGGTCACCGACGACCAGCACGGCCACCTCCGCGGCGGATGCCGTGGCGACGGCCTCCGCGAAACCGGAGCGGTCGTCGGTGTCCACCTCGCAGCCACTCGCCCAGGTGACGAGGTCGGCGCCGAACTCGGCGCGGACCGCGTCGAGGACGGTCGACACCTCGATGCCGGTTTCCACGCCCGGATGCTGGACGAGCACGTGGTTGAGGAAGGAGTAGCACCCGAAGAGCGCGGCCTGCCGGTCCGCGTTCGGGCCGATGACCGCCACGCGCCGGCCCGCGGGCAGGGGAAGGACGTCCCGGTTGGCGACCAGGACGACCGACTCCTCGGCGAGGCGGCGGGCGATGGACCGGTGCTCCGGTGGGTCGAGGTCGACCGCCCGGGGCGGCTCGTCGGTGAACGTGGCGTCGAGCAGCCCGAGTTCCAGCTTCTGGCGCAGGACCCGCAGCACCGCCCGGTCGATGAGCGCTTCGTCGAGCTTGCCGGCCTGCGCCCTCTCCCGCAGGGTCAGATAGGCGTCGCCCGTGGGGAGCTCGATGTCGACACCCGCGTCAAGCGCCTGCACGGCCGCCTCCGCGTGGTCGGCCGCGACATGGTGCAGCAGATTCAGGAAGGCGACGCCGTAGTAGTCGGACACCAGCGTGCCGTCGAAGCCCCACCTGTCCCGCAGCACGCCGGTCAGCATCGCCGGATCGGCGGCCACGGGCACGCCGTCGATCTCGGTGTAGGAGTGCATGATGCTGCGGGCGTTCCCGTCGAGAATCGCCATCTCGAACGGAAGGAACAGCACGTCGGCGAGCTCCCGAGGGCCGGCATGCACCGGGGCGAAGTTGCGCCCGGCGCGCGACGCGGAATAGCCGGCGAAGTGCTTCAGCGTGGCGTGCACGCCCTGCGACTGGAGGCCGCGCACGTACGACGTGCCGATGGTGCCGACCAGGTAAGGGTCCTCGGCGATGCACTCGTCGACCCGGCCCCAGCGCGGGTCCCGGATCACGTCGAGTACCGGGGAGAGGCCCTGGTGGATGCCCAGCGCCCGCATCGAGGCACCGATCGCCGCGGCCATCTCGGTGACGAGCTCGGGATCGAACGCGGCGCCCCAGCCCAGCGGGGTGGGGAAGGTGGCCGCCTTCCACGCCGAGAGCCCGGTGAGGCACTCCTCGTGGACGATCGCCGGGATCCCCAGCCTGGTGCCCGTCACCAGGTCCCGCTGGAACTTCCACAGCCAGGCCGCGCGGGCCGCGGCGTCGACCGGGCGGGTGCCGTAGGCCCGGGTGAGATGGCCGAGTCCGTGCCGGGCGAAGTCCTCGAGCTTGACGGCGTCGCCGAACTCGCCCTGCAGGGGTGCGACCGCCTCGCCGTCCTCCTTCTCCCAGAAGCCGACGAGCTGGGCGATCTTCTCCTCGATCGTCATCCGCCCGAGCAGCTCACGTACGCGCGCCTCGCCGGCATGTCCGTCCGGCCGGTCGTGGGCGGGAGCTGCCTGGGCCGGTACCGGCCCGTCCACCACCGCGTGGACCTCAGTCATGCTGTGCCTTTCCTCTGGTTGTGCTTGTACCGCTGCCGCTCAGCCCTTGACCGCGCCCTGCAGGCCACCGACGATCTGCTTCTCGGCGAGCGTGAAGAAGAACAGTGCCGGCAGCATCGCCAGCGACGTGAAGGCGAGGACGCCCGCGGTGTCGGTGGAGAACTGGCTCGAGAAGTTCTGCACCCCGAGCGGAAGGGTGTGCAGGTCGACGTCGCCGAGGACGAGCAGCGGCAGCAGGAACGCGTTCCAACTGGCCACGAACGCGAGGACGCCGACGGTGACGAGCGCGGGCCGCGACAGCGGCAGCGCGATGCGCCAGAGGAAGCCGAGCCGACCTGCGCCGTCGATGGCGGCGGCGTCCTCCAGCTCTCTCGGGATGGCGGACAGGAAGGGCCGCAGGATCACGATCGTCAGCGGCAACTGGAAGGCGACCTGCGGGAGGATCACCGCGTAGTAGGAGTTGACCAGGCCCAGATCCCGCAACATCAGGTAGAGCGGCAGGATCGCCGCCCCGGCCGGGAAGAGCAGGCCGAGGGTGAAGAAGGTGTAGAGCCCCTCACGCCCCCGGAAGCTGTACCGGGCCAGCACGAACGCGGCGGCCATGCCGAGCACCACGACGCCGAGCGTGGTGCCGAGGGCGATCACCCCGCTGTTGAACGCCTGCTGCCAGAACTTGCTCTGCGTCAGCACCCGGGTGTAGTTGTCGAAGACCCACGGGTCGGGCAGGCCGCCCGGGTCCGCGACGATCTGCGGAGTGGTGCGGAAACCGCCGACGATCACGTAGAGAATCGGCGCGATCGACACGGCCGCGACCGCGAGCGCCAGCGCGTATGTCAGCGGGGTGCCCCACGACACCGGCCGGCGCCCGGCGGACGGAGAATGGACGGGGTTCACGGCCATGATCAGTTCGCCCTTCTCGTGATGGCGCCCTCGATGTCCCGACGGAGGATGAAGCGCTGGAACAGCAGCGCCGCGACGAACGAGATGACGAAGAGGATCACGGCCACCGCGTTGCCGTAGCCCCACAGCCGGGCGAAGAACCCGTTGTCCACCATGTACGTCGCCATGGTCCCCGAGGCTCCGAGCGACCGGATCGCGGGCACCGAGGTCACCCAGATCACGTCGAAGACCTGCAGCGAACCGATCATCGACAGGAACATCCAGATCCGGATCGTCGGCCCCAGCAGCGGGAGGGTGACGTGGCGCTGGGTCTGCCACCAGCTCGCGCCGTCGATCGCGGCGGCCTCGGTCAGCTCGTGAGGCACGTTCGACAGGCCGGCGAGCAGGAGGATGATGGCGAAGCCGACGTACTTCCAGGTGAGGACGAACAGCAGCGTCCAGATGACGACGTCGAGGTCGGCGAGCCACGCCTGCACCAGGCTGCCCAGCCCCAGGGACCGCAGCAGCGCGTCGACCGTGCCGCCCTCGGCCAGGATCAGCTTCCACATGATGCCGACGGTGACCTCGGCGAGCACGTAGGGCACGAACGCCAGCAGGCGGAACACGGCGCGCCCGCGGAAGCGGCGGTTGAGCAGCAGGGCGATGCCCAGGGCGACGGGGCCCTGGATCAGCAGCGACCCGAACACGATGATGGCGTTGTTACGCAACGCGTCGAGGAAGATCGGGTCCTGGAAGGCGAGCGTGTAGTTCTTGAAGCCGATGTACTCGGTGGGGGGCCCGACCCCACGCCATCGGTACAGGCTGTAGTAGACCGCGAAGCCCATCGGCACCAGCACGAACATTACGTAGACCACGAGCGCCGGCGTCGTGAGCCCGATGATCTCGTACCACTTACGGCGGGTCTCGGCCCGGCGGGAGGACGAGCGCCCGGCGGGCCGGTGACCCGCCGGCGGCGCGGAGACGCCGCCGGCGGGGAACCGGGTTTGGTCGGTGGAGGTCACTTGCTCGCGGCTGCCTTCATCCCCGCGACGACCTTCTCCGGCGTCCCCTTGCCCGAGAAGATGCCGACGATCCCGTCGTTCATCGCGGTGCCGACGGTGCTGCCGTAGGCGGTGTCCAGCCAGAGCTGCACGTAGCTCGCCTCGGACGTGGCCTGCAGAATGGACTTCAGGGCGGGGTCCTGGATTCCGGCCTCCGCGCCCTTGGTCACGGGCAGGCCGGTTCCGGTCTCGGCGTAGCCCTTCTGCACCTCGGGGCTGACGATGTACTTGAGGAACTCGACGCACTCGGCCGGGGCGTTCTTGGCGCAGGCGAACCCGTCGCCGCCGCCGAGGGCGGCCTTGGGGTCACCGGCGGAACCGGAGATCGCCGGCACGGGGAACCAACCGAGGAACTTGGCGAGCTTCGCCTTGTCCGTGGCGACGTTGTCCAGCGTGCCCCGGTTCCAGTCGCCCATCAGCTCCATCGCGGCCTTGCCGTTGGCGAGCAGACCGTTCGCGCTGGTCGGGTCGTTCTGGCCCGGCGTGGCGATGAAGTTGTTCTGGAACGGCTTGGTGTCGATGAAGGCCTTCAGGTCCTGGCCGGCCTTCACGAAGCACGGGTCGTCGAAGACCTTCTCCTTGGCCGCCTTCTTCAGGGTGTCGACCGAGCAAGCGCGCAGCGCGAAGTTGTACCACCAGTGCGCGGCGGGCCACTTGTCACCGGCGCCCACGGCGATCGGGGTGACGTTGATGGCCTTGAGCTTGGTGACCGCGGCGTTGAGCTCTTCGAAAGTCGTCGGCGGAGCGCTGATGCCCGCCTGAGCGAACATGTCCTTGTTGTACCATATGCCCTCAATGCCCATTCGGAACGGCAGACCGTACTGCTTGCCGTTCACCTGCCAGATCTCGGCCGCGCTGCCGATGTTGGCAACCTCGGTCTTGACCTGGTCGGTGAGGTCCTTGAGGTAGTCGGCCTCGACCTGCTCGACCAGCTCGCCGCCACCCCACGTCATGAAGACGTCCGGCGGGTCGTTGCTCAGCAGCGCGGCGGGGATCCGGGTGCGCTGCAGCTGATTGGTCTCGATCGCCTCGATCTCGATCTTGACGGTCGGGTGGAGCGCGGAGAAGTCCTTGGCGACCTTCTCCCAGTAGGTCTTGCCGGGCCCGTCCTGGGGCGCGTTGTGCCACCAGGTCAGGGTCACCGGGTTCTTGTACAGCTCGCTCTCGCTGGACGCCTCGTCGTCGCCGCCGCTGTTGCAACCAGCGACGACGAGAGCGCTTGTCATAAGCAGTGCCAGGGCGGCACCCGCACGGCGCTTCGTCGCCATCGATGTCTCCTCCGTCAGGCAGTCGCGGTACTCGGCCTGCCGGGGAGTTTTACAGCCGTGAAACATGGTGTCAATCGGTATCGATAACGTTTTCGAGTCGCTCGTGACGGGGTCCACCCGGCGGCTCTATCATCGTCGGGTGGTGTTCCCGGAGCGCGTCAAGATGTCGGATGTGGCACGTACCGCCGGCGTCTCGGTGGCAACCGTATCGAAGGTTGTCAATGGGCGGTATGGCGTGGCCCAGGCGACCGTGGAGCGCGTCCAGCAGGTCATCCACGAGCTGGGCTACGAGGCCAGCCTGGGGGCGCAGAGCCTGCGCAGCCACCGCACGAACGTGCTGGGCATCCTGGTCGCCGAGTTCGAGCCGTTCTCGACCGAACTGCTCAAGGGGGCGTCCCGGGAGGTCGCCGGCAGCGGATACCAGCTGCTGGCCTACTCCAGCGGCGACGGCGAGGGCGCCGCCATAGGCTGGGAACGGCGCTCGCTGGCCCGCCTGTCCGGGACCCTCATCGACGGCGCCGTGATCGTCACGCCGACCGTGATCGAGACCAAGCACGGCTTCCATGTCGTGGCCGTCGACCCCCATACCGGCCCCTCCGGCCTGCCCACCGTCGACTCGGACAACTTCGCCGGCGCCGTGCTCGCCACCAATTACCTGCTGTCGCTCGGCCACCGCCGCATCGGGCACATCAGCGGACGCCCCGACCTCGAGTCGGCGCGCCTGCGCGAGGCGGGCTTCCGCAAGGCCATGGCCGACGCCGACGTGCCGGTGGACGAGAGGATCGTGCGCGTCGGCGGGTTCCGGACCGAGAGCGCCGCCGGTACGGCGGCGGAGCTGCTCGCGCTCCCCGACCGGCCGACGGCGATCTTCGCGGGAAACGACCTCTCGGCGATCTCCACGATGGACGTCGCCCGGAGCATGGGCCTCGCGGTGCCCGACGACCTGTCCGTGATCGGCTTCGACAACGTCCCGGAGTCGGCGCTGGTGAACCCCCCGCTGACGACGATCATGCAACCGCTGCAGCGCATGGGCGCGGAGGCGTTGCGCCTGCTCATCGACCTGATCGCCGGCGTCGAGCGCGACACACACATCCGGCTGCCCACCGAACTGGTCGTCCGGGCCTCGTGCCGCCCCTACCCGTGATGCCGTGGCCGGTCCACCCGTCTTCACTCGCACCGGGTCGGGACGCCGGTGTGAGTCAGGCGACCAGCGGGGCCGCGCTGTCGCGGACGACGAGCTCGGTGGCCAGTTCCACCCGCGGGCTCTCGATCCGCTCGCCTTGGGCCAGGCGCAGGACCGTGCGGGCGGCGAGCAGGCCCATCTTGGCGAGGGGCTGCCGAACGGTGGTCAGCGGCGGGGAGCACCACTGGACATCCGGCAGGTCGTCGAAGCCGACGACGCTGATGTCGTCGGGCACCCGCAGGCCGCGTCGCCGGACGGCTTCGTAGACGCCGAGGGCCATCTGGTCACTGGCGGCGAAGATCGCGGTGGGCGGGTCGGACAGGCGCAGCAGTTGGCTACCGGCGGCGAACCCGGCCTCGTGGTAGAAGTTGCCCCGGTGGATCAGCTCGTCGTCGACGCCGAGGCCGGCGGTCTCCAGCGCCGTCCGGTAGCCGTCGAGGCGCGCCCGGCTGCACATCAGCTGCGGCGGCCCGGCGATGAACCCGATTCGCCGGTGGCCGAGTGCTAGCAGGTACTCGGTCGCGCGCAGACTGCCCACCCAGTTGGTCGCGCCGATGGTGGGCGCCTCCTGCGGGGGCACCCCGGCGGGGTCGACGATGACGACGGGGATGTTGAGACGGCGCAGCTCGGCCTGCAGCGGCGGCTCCAGGGTGGACGTCACGAAGATGACCCCCTCGGTGGAGCGGGTGCGCAGGTTGTCCAGCCACTGCCGGGCCGACGAGCTGCGCCGGTGGATCGCGGAGACCACGGTGCCGATGCCGGCCGCGTGCGCGACGTCCTCGACCCCACGGATGATCTCGACCGCCCAGGGGCTGTCCAGGTCGTTGAAGACCAGGTCGATCAGACCGGAGCTGGCCCGCATGCTCGGCCTGCGCCGGCGGTAACCGTGCCGGGTCAGCAGCTCCTCGACCCGCTGCCGGGTCTGCGGCGCGACGTCGGACCGGCCGTTGACGACCCGCGACACCGTGGGCACCGAGACGCCGGCCAGCCGCGCGATCGCCGCGATGGTGACTTTCCGGGAATCGTCCGAGGTCACCGGTCGCCCTTTCGTCATCGCTCGAGCCCTGGGGGCTTTCGGTCGGATGCCGGTACTTTCGATCGCTTGGGGGCACGTTATGACCCACCGCGTTCCGGGTCAAGGCCCTGCTGTGCCTGGCCGACAGGGCCTTGACCCCGTCCACGGGCGGGCCGACGCCCGGTCTCCGGTGGTTGACGAGGGGGATCGATAATCGTATTGTTCCGGCTCAGTTACCGGAACTTACTCGTAAGTATCGGCACGGCCGCGCTCGAACCATTGTTCCCCGCACCGTCCCTCTGATCGGCGTCCGGCGCGCCACCTGCCGCGCCCCTCGCGCCCTCTCGGTCGACGTCCCGGTCGACCCGTTCGCACCCGGAGGAAAACTCATGAAACTGCGACGATGGATAGCCGTCGGCGCTGTCGCCGTGGCCACCGCCGCCACCCTGAGCGCGCCGGCCACGGCCGGCCGCTCGTACGACCCGGCCGACCAGAGCCTGCGCAACCTGGCGCTGCGCCACGGCCTGGCGATCGGCACGGCCGTCGACATGGCGGCCCTCGACGACCCCGCCGATCCCCAGTACCGCAAGCTGGTCGCCGCGGAGTTCTCCACGGTCACCGCCGAGAACGTGATGAAGTGGGAGAGCCTGGAGCCGACCCGGGGCACCTACAACTGGGCTCCGGCCGACGAGCTCGTCGCCTTCGCCGAGCAGCACGACCAGCGCGTCCGCGGACACGTCCTGGTCTGGCAGAACCAGCTGCCCGGCTGGCTGACCGGCGGCGTGGCCGACGGCTCCATCAGCACCGAGGAACTGCGCGACATCCTGCGCGACCACATCACCAACGTGGTCACCCACTTCAAGGGCAAGATCTGGCAGTGGGACGTGGTCAACGAGGCGGTCAGCGACCCGTGGGACAACCCGTCGACCCTGCACTACAAGGGGTTCTGGGCGCAGCACCTCGGCCCGGGCTACATCGCCGACGCCTTCCGCTGGGCGCGGGCCGCCGACCCGCACGCCCTGTTGTTCTACAACGACTACAACATCGAGGCCTTCGGCTCCGGGAACCCGGCGGACGACAAGACCCAGTTCGTGTACGACATGGCCAAGGACCTGCGGGCCCAGGGCGTACCGATCGACGGCATCGGCAGCCAGGGCCACCTCGGCACCCAGTACGGCAACTACGGCACCCTCCAGGTCGCCGAAGCGCTGCGGAAGTTCGCCGGGCTGGGGCTGGCGACCGCGCTCACCGAGGTCGACGTGCGCAGCCAGTTGACCGAGGGAGTGCGAGCGGGCGACTCCGCCGAGATCAACCCGCGGTTGCAGGCCTCGGCGGCGAACTACAGCGTGCTGCTGCAGGCCTGCCTGGCGGAGCGGCACTGCCTGTCGTTCACCGTCTGGGGCTTCACCGACAAGCACTCCTGGGTGCCCGGCACGTTCAGCAACGAGGGCCTCGCCAACCTCTACGACGAGAACTACCAGCCCAAGCGGGCGTACCAGCTGGTAAAGGGTGACCTGATCTTCACCGGCCCGCCCTACGTGCTGCCGCGCATCCCGCAGCGGCCCCGCCGCTAGGGCACGTCGTGGTGAACGGGGGCCGGTCAGTCGACCGGCCCCCTTTGCGCGTGGCATTGATACATCGGAATGGCTCCGGTACTTTTTCGCAAAGACGCGCTTCGGCGACTCACGGTGGCACGGGAGACGATCCCGGTGCGCGCGGCTTCCGGGCAGCCGCGCAGCGAGCCGACCACCGTGGCGGGCAGTGGTCGAAGCAGCCCTCCTCATCGGTACAGCTATCGAAAGGCTTCCTGATGGACAACGTGCTCGCCCGCGGCAGCGGGAGTTCGACGAGCCGACGGCGGCGGCGTGCCGCGCTGGTGTCGGTGGCGGCCGGGGCGGCGATGATCGCCGCGTCGGTTGCGGTGGCCTCCAGTGCCAGCGCCGGGACCACGCTCGGGTCGGCGGCGGCGGAGCAGGGCCGCTACTTCGGCACGGCGGTGGCCGCGAACAAGCTCTCGGACGCCACGTACGTCGGCATCCTGAACCGCGAGTTCAACATGGTCACCCCCGAGAACGAGATGAAGTGGGACGCCACCGAGCCGTCCCAGGGACAGTTCAACTTCACCAACGCCGACAAGATCGTCAGCCACGCCCAGGCCAACGGCATGCGGGTGCGCGGCCACGCGCTGGCCTGGCACTCCCAGCAGCCGGGCTGGGCGCAGAACCTGTCCGGCACGGCACTGCGGCAGGCGATGGTCAACCACATCACCCAGGTCGCCACCCACTACAAGGGCAAGATCTACGCCTGGGACGTGGTGAACGAGGCGTTCGCCGACAGCGGTGGCGGCCGCCGCGACTCCAACCTCCAGCGCACCGGGAACGACTGGATCGAGGTGGCCTTCCGGACCGCCCGCGCCGCCGACCCGGCCGCCAAGCTCTGCTACAACGACTACAACACCGACAACTGGACCTGGGAAAAGACGCAGGCCGTGTACAACATGGTCAAGGACTTCAAGGCACGTGGCGTGCCGATCGACTGCGTCGGCCTGCAGTCGCACTTCAACAGCGGCTCGCCGTACCCGAGCAACTACCGCACCACCCTGCAGAACTTCGCCGCCCTCGGCGTCGACGTGCAGATCACCGAGCTCGACATCGAGGGCTCCGGCACCACCCAGGCCACCACCTACGGCAACGTCGTCAAGGACTGCCTGGCCGTGTCCCGCTGCACCGGCATCACCGTCTGGGGCATCCGGGACAGCGACTCGTGGCGGTCGAGCGGCACCCCGCTGCTGTTCGACGGCAACGGCAACAAGAAGCCGGCGTACACGGCCGTCCTCGACGCCCTGAACGCCGGCGGCACCACGCCGCCGCCCACGACCGCTCCCCCGACCACGCCGCCGCCCACCACCGCTCCCCCGACGACCCCGCCGCCGACCACGCCGCCGCCGTCGGGCAGCGGCTGCACCGCCTCCCTGACGCTGCAGCAGTGGCAGGGCGGCTTCGTCACCACCGTGCGGGTCACCGCCGGCGGGCGCGCGCTCACCGGGTGGGCCGTGGCACTCACCCTGCCCTCCGGTGCGTCGATCACCAACACCTGGAGCGCTCAGCCCAGCGGCACCAGCGGCGCCGTGAGCTTCCGTAACGTCAGCTACAACGGCCAGCTCGGCGCCGGCGCCACCACCGAGTTCGGCTTCCAGGGTGTCGGCACCGGACCGTCCGGCACCGCCACCTGCACCGCCGGCTGACCGACCGCACCCGGTTCTCCGGCAGCTCGCAGTCCCCTCCGCGAGCTGCCGGAACACATCGGCCCCGTCCCGCCACCGGCGAGGCGGGGCCGATCCAGGGGTACGGCCGCGCCGCACCGGGCCGGACCACCTCGGCGTCCTCCGCCGGTCCCGCCACAGTGGCGGAACGCGCCGAGCGGGCGACCGGGGATCCCGGCCGCCCGCGGAGCAGCACCCAGGTCAGGGGCTGGTGCAGGTGGGCGATGCCGTCGGCTTCGCCGGCTTCGCGCCGTAGACGTATCGCTCCGCCAGCTTCTTGATCTCCGCTCGCCGGCACCGCCACTCCGATTTGGCGGAGATGCGCGTGCCGTCGAACTTCCGGAACGGGTCGGGAAGCTTGGCGTTGGCAGTCGACGAGCCCGGTTCGGGGACCGGGCAGTCCGCACCCTCGTCCTCCACGGGCACGGGGGCCACGAGACTGTCGATGGCGGCCACGGCGATCGGCGTTCTCCCGACCACCGTCACCGCTCCGGTCACCGCGAGCGCCGCCACCGCCAGCGTGGCGACCGTCGAGTGGATCCTTGTCCGGCCCGAGCTGATGATCACCACAGTTCTCCTCCCGACGGCCATGGAGCGACCGGCACCTGATCGATGATCACGGATGTCGTGACACGCCCGGAGTTGAACAGCACACCGACAGACGTCAATATTTTCGGAAACTATCGGAGTCGGGCGGACCTCTCCTTGCCGGAACGGCGGATGTGCCCATCGGGCACGGCCGGACCTTCTCGGCTTGATCTTCGTGCCTCGACAGGTAACTGGCGGGCGGCCAGGACGAACCTCACCCGGAAACCTTTACCTTATGGCATCGAACAGGCCGTTGATTTCCCTTCGTAACCGTTCCCGACAGAAACAGCAGAGCACTGGTCGCCCATCCCGCCCCGCCCCGACTGCGCCCGGCGTTTCCGTTTGCGGCTACGGCCGACCGTGCGGGCACCGACAGCCGGATGAGGCCCGGTTGGAGCACTCCGGGCTGGTTGGGCGCGCCCGCGCCGATCGTGTATGTCCACCGTTGGGAAAGAGCTTCGCGGACGGCACAAGGCGATCGAACCGGCGCGGTCGAGCCGAAGAACGGAATTCTGGCCGGGTCAGGACTACTTTCGGCAACCCGGCCTGTGCGCGCCTCGCGAGCAATTACGGTCCTTTAGCGTGACCGCTATTCGTTTTGCTGCCATTGCGCTCAGCGCCATTCTGGCCACGCCCGGTGTGGCGGCCGGGTCATCGAGGTCGGCGGCGTCCGCGCCGTACGTGCCGTGCCCGGCCGTCAAGCCGCCAGTGCCCCCGCCCGCCGCACCGTCGCCACCACCGGTCGATCCCGCCGACCTGGCCGTCGGCGGCGAGACGCTGGCGACGGCGGGGCTCGCCATTCCCGCGGGTGCGTCAATGGCGCCGGCGGTGACCGCCACCTCGTGGGTCGTGGCCGACCTCGACAGTGGCGCGGTGCTGGGTGGATGCGGTCCGCACGAGCACCGCACACCGGCCAGCGTGCAGAAGATGCTGCTGGCCGCGGCCCTGATGCCCCACCTCGACCCGGCCCAGGTGGTCGAGGTGGCCCGGGCGGATCTGCAGGATCTCGATCCGGCCAGTTCACGAATGGGGGTGGTCGAGGGTGGCCGCTACTCCATCGAGAGTCTGTGGCTGGGGCTTCTCCTCAGATCGGGAAACGACGCGGCCAACGTGCTGGCCCGCGCCGGCGGTGGCACCGCGGGGCGGGAGGGCGGTGTGCGGGCGATGAACGACGAGGCGCGCCGACTGGGCGCGAACCAGACCCACGCCGCGACGCCGTCCGGCCTGGACGGCCCCGGTCAGTACACCAGCGCGTACGACCTGGCGCTGATCGCGCGCGCCACCTACGCCCGCGCCGACTTCCGGCGATACATCGGCACCCGAGTGGCGGAGATACCGGCAGAGCCGGGGACGCCAGGCTTCTCCATCACCCACGACAACACCCTGCTGGACCACTACCCGGGGACGCTCGGCGGGAAGACGGGCTTCACCGACCTGGCCCGACAGACGTACGTGGGGGTGGCCGAACGCAACGGCCGACGGCTCGCCGTGACCCTGCTCGGCGCGGAGACCGCGCCACTGGGAAGCCTGGGCGAGGCGGCGGCCCTGCTGGACTGGGGCTTCGCCCTCCCGCCCGGCGCCTCGGTCGGCCGCCTGGTCACCCCCGACGAGAAGAAGCAGGACCGTCCCATTGCCGAGGTCAGAGGCGAGCGCCACGGTCACGCCGGGGCGGGTTCACCGTTCTCGTTGGCGGCCGTCCTCGGCCTCGGCGCCGTCGTACTGGCCGCCCCGCTCCTGGCGGTGCCCTGGCGACGAAGGGCCGCGCGCCGGGCTGCCAACCCGTAGCCGATGGTGGTTGGCCGGCTCGAGCCGGCTGCTGCCGTCCGACGCGTCACGGTCACGGCTTCCGCGCGCCACCGGTGCGGCTGCCGCTCATCCGACGCCGATCGTCTGCCGCTCGGGCTCGATGACCGCGACGACCCGCTCTTCGCCCCGCGCGTACGGCTGACCGGTGTACTTGATCGCCAGCTGGTCGACGATCGCCCAGGCCACGTCGCCTTCGAGCCATTCGACGACGCGGCCGCGGACGACGACCGGCTGGAACGGGTTGTCGGCTGGGGTCAGCGACAGCGCGACCCGCGGGTCGCGGCGCAGGTTGCGGGCCTTGCGGGAGCGCGGACCGGTGAGGATCACGACGTGGTCGCCGTGCGTGCCGATCCAGACCGGCACGGAGTGGGGTGCGCCGTCGGGCAGGACGCTGGCGAGGTGGGCGATCGAGGTGCCGTCGAGCACGCGGCGCACATCGGGGTCGAGCACGGTGGTCATCTCCTGGCGTGGGTTCCGGATGGGCTTCTGGCGGTGGTTGTCGGCGGGCGACGGGACTCCGCCGGCGACCGGGGTCAGCGCTCGACCTCGTAGTGGAGGTGGGTGACGCCCGGCGCCGGGACGGCGTCGACGAGGCGGAGGCGCACGTGCTCGGGAAGCGACTGGAAGAAGGGCCGGCCGCCGCCGAGCAGGACCGGCACCTGGTGGAGGACCACCTCGTCGACGAGGCCCGCCTTCAACGCCTCGGTCACGACGCCGCCGCCCATGAGGCCGACGTCCTTGTCGCCGGCGGCCTCGCGGGCCGCGGCGACCGCGTCCTCGATGCCGGTGGTGACGAGGGTCTGCCGCTCGGTCATCTCCGGTGTCGGCCGGTGGCTGAGGACGAACAAGCGGGCCGCCGGATGAGGGCTGCCGCCTCCGAAGTGGTCGGAGTCCTCGTAGGTGTTGCGGCCCGCCACGACCGCGCCCAGGCGCCCGGCGAGGGCGTCGAAGACTCGGGCGCTGGGCGCACTCAGCCTGAACCCGTCGAACACCTGGCTGGGCGTGTCCCCGTCGAAGTACCAGTCGAAGAGCATCGTCCCGTCGCCCAGCCCACGCCCGGCGCCGGGCTCGCGGCCGGTGATGTACCCGTCGACCGACACCGCGTGGGCGCTGATGACCTTGCTCATCTCGGCAATCCTTTCTGGGGTTCCTTGAAGAGACGCTGTGACCATAGCAACGTCAGTTCCCTGAGGGAACCCCAATCGCTAGACTGGTTCCATGCAGCGCACGGACTTCAGCAGAATGGCGTGCTCGATCGCGCGCACGCTCGACGTCATCGGGGAGCCGTGGTCCCCACTGGTCCTGCGTGACGTGTGGGTCGGGCTCACCCGCTTCGAGCAGCTCCAGGCCGACCTCGGTATCTCGCGCAAGGTCCTGACCGAGCGGCTGAACCACCTCGTCGACCAGGGCGTGCTCGAGCGCCGCCCCTACGACCGGCGGCCGCGCTACGAGTACGTCCTGACGGAAAAGGGCGCCGAACTGGTCGACCTGCTCATGGTCATGGCCGGCTGGGGGGACAAGTGGCTCGCGGGCGAGGCCGGCCCGCCGGTGCTCTACCGCCACCACGCGTGCGGCGAGATCAGCGGTGTGGACCTACGCTGCACCCGTTGCGGCGAGCCGATGCACGCGAACGACGTCGACCCGCTGCCCGGCCCCGGCGCGACCGTGTGACCGAGACCAGCCCGGTCGTCGTGGAATACCCACGATCGGGCCGCTTCGCAGGCGGTCCGCGTGTCGCGACGGGTCGCCGCGCAGCCCATGTTCACGACGGGGTGCACGCCCGAACTGGGAGGTCGACGGGTCGCCTGACGTCTGGCGGGGCTGTCTCGTCGTACCGGTGTCACCCGCGCAGGAAGGAAACCGATCGTGGAACCCGTGAACGTCGCGATCATCTACTACAGCTCCACCGGCACCATCCATACCCTGGCGCAAGCCGCCGCCGAGGGCGCCGAGAAGGCGGGCGCCAACGTGCGACTCCGCAAGGTGGCCGAAACGGCCCCGCCGGAGGCGGTCGGCGCACGGCCGGAGTGGGATCGACACGTGAAGGAGACCGCCGACGTCGCCGAGGCCGGCCACGACGACCTGGAGTGGGCCGACGCGGTGCTGTTCGGCACGCCCACCCGCTTCGGCAACCCGGCCAGCCAGCTCAGGGCATTCATCGACACCACCGGTCCCCTGTGGTTCCAGGGCAAGCTCGCGGACAAGGTGTACTCGGCGTTCACCGCCTCCAACACCACCCACGGGGGGCAGGAATCCACCCTCCTGGCGCTGGCCAACACGTTCTACCACTGGGGCGGCATCATCGTGCCCCCCGGCTACACCGACGCCGTCCAGTTCCAGTCAGGCAACCCCTACGGCACCTCCCACGTGGTCGGCGACGGCCCGCCCGGTGAGGTGGTCCTGCAGGCGGCCCGCTACCAGGCCCGCCGGGTCGTCGACACCACTGCCTGCCTCAAGGCCGGCCGCGCCGCCTGATCCAGCAGAACAGCGACGGCACCGGTCGCGGCGCCGACGTCCCGAACCCACAGTCCGGACCGGGGCTCGACAACGCGGCGATGATCGATGACCATCTTTATCCATGACCATCCGAGCCACCGACGGCCCGTCGACCGCCGGGAGCGCCGACCCCGGCCAGGTTCCCGCCGCCCCGGACCGCCGCCAATGGACCCGGTGGCGCTGGTTACGCCACGAGTGGACGGGCGCGGTGGTCGGTGGCCTGCTGTTGGCGGTGGTGTTGACCTGGCCCACCATGCGGCATCCGGCGAGCACGGTCCCCGGCGACCTGGGCGATCCGACGTTGCAGGCATGGCAGCTGGCCTGGGCGGGGCACGCTCTGCTGAACCACCCCTTGGGCCTCTGGGACTCGAACACGTTCTACCCCGAGACGTACACGTTCGCCTACAGCGACACCCTCCTCGGGTACGCCCCGATGGGGGCGCTCGGCTCGGGCTTCGAGGCCGCCCTGGTCCGCTACAACGTCATGTACGTGCTGGTGCACGCGTTGGCGTTCGTCGGAGCGTACGCGTTGGTCCGGCAGCTCGGGGCGGGCCGGTGGGGCGGCGCGGTCGCCGGGGTCGCGTGGGCGTACGCCCCGTGGCGTCTGGCGCACGCGGGTCACCTGAACATCCTGTCCAGCGGTGGGATCGCGTTGTCCCTGGCGATGCTGGCCCGCGGTCACGGCTGGTCGTTGCGGCACGGGTACCGGCCGGAGCGACGCCGACCGGGGTGGGCGCTGGCCGGGTGGATCGTCGCCGCCTGGCAGGTCACCCTGGGCTTCGGCATCGGGCTGCCACTGGTGTACTTCCTGCTCGCCGCGGTGCTGGTGGCCGCCGCCGGCTACGGGTGGTCGTGGTGGCGGCGGACGGAGAGAGTCCCGTTCGGCCGTCGGTTGCTGCTGGCGGATCTGGCCGGTGGGCTCGTCTTCGGCGCGGTGACGCTGCTGCTGGGGCTGGTCTACCTGCGGGTCGTCGACCTCAATCCGCAGGCCGTGCGGACCCTGGACTGGACGCAGAGTTTCTCCCCGCCGCTGATCGGCTTCGTCACCGCACCGGCGGACTCCTGGTTGTGGGGTGAGCCGCACGCGGCGGCCCGGGAACAGCTGTCCTGGCCCCCCGAGATGGCGTTGCTGCCCGGGATGGCCCTGATCGGGATGGCCATGGCGGGGCTGTTCGTCTCGGTGTACCCGGTCCGGCGCCGGGTCGCGTTGGGGCTCGGCGTCCTCGGGACGGTGCTGCTGGGCCTCGGCTCCACGCTCGGCGGCGACGGTGACCCCGGCTACCTCACGCTCTCCCGGCACCTGCCCGGATGGGACGCGCTGCGGACGCCGGGCCGGATGATGCACTGGACCAGCCTGCTGCTGGCGGTGCTGGCGGCCGGGCTGGTGACGGCGTTCGCCGAGTCGGCGCGGCCATCGCCCACGCGGAGGTGGACCCGGGTCCTGGTGCCGGCGGCCCTCCTGGTGCCGCTGGCGCTGGTCGCGGTGGAGGGGGTCAACCGGACGCCGCACCCGGTGGCGCCCCGGCCACCGGCGGCCATGCGGGTGGCGGAGGAGCCGATCCTGCTGCTGCCGATCGGCGGCACGAACGACCTGCACTACATGCTGTGGACGACCGACGGGTTCCCCCGGGTGGCGAACGGACTGGCCGGTTTCGAGCCCGTCACCCTGGCGCGGACCCGGGCGGCGGCGGCCTCCTTCCCCGATCCCGGCAGCGTGGCCTACCTGCGCGGCATCGGGGTGCGGTCGGTGGTGGCCCTGCCCGACCGGGCCGCCGGTACGCCGTGGGACGGCATCGCGGCCCGGCCGGTCGACGGACTGGGCATCACCCGGGAGGAACTCGATGGTGTGCTGGTCTACCACCTGTGACCAGGTGGGCGCCGATCCGCCCAGCGCCGGTGGCGGATCCCCGGATACGGGCCGGACGGGGTGACGACGTGCGACTGTCGGTGGTGGTGCCCTGCTTCAACGAGGAAGCCTCGGTGGAGGGGCTGCACCGGGCGGTGACCGCCGCGCTGGCGGACTTGACCGATGTCGACGTCGAGGTGGTGTACGTCGACGACGGGAGCGCGGACGGCACCCTCGTGGCGCTGCGCCGGCTGGCCGCAGGCGACCCGTCGGTGCGCTACACGTCGCTGAGCCGGAACTTCGGCAAGGAGGCGGCGATGCTGGCCGGCCTGGAGCGTGCAACCGGGGACGCCGTGGTCATCATGGACGCCGACCTGCAGCACCCGCCGCGGTTGCTGCCCGACATGGTGGCGCTGTACCGCCAGGGGTTCGACCAGGTGATCGCCCGCCGGGACCGGCACGGTGACCGGTTCCTGCGGATGCTGGCCTCGCGCTCCTTCTACCGGGTGGTCAACTGGTGGATCGACGTACGGCTGCTGGACGGGGCGGGCGACTTCCGGCTGCTGTCCCGGCTCGCGGTGGACGCCGTGCTGGCCATGCCGGAATACAACCGGTTCTCCAAGGGACTGTTCTCCTGGATCGGCTTCCGGACGGTCGTGGTCGCGCACCGCAACGAGACCCGCCAGGCCGGCCGGAGCAGGTGGACGTTCGGCAAGCTCTTCAACTACGCGTTCGACGGTCTCCTGTCGTTCAACAACCGGCCGCTGCGCCTGGCCATCTACGGCGGCCTGTTCCTCACCCTGATCGCGCTCGGATACATGGCCTGGGTGGTCGCCGACGCCGTGGAGAAGGGCATCGACGTTCCCGGCTACACGACCATCATCGTCAGCGTGATCGGTCTCGGCGGGATCCAGATGATGATCCTCGGCGTGATCGGGGAGTACATCGGCCGGATCTACTACGAGACCAAGCGCCGGCCGCACTACCTGGTCCAGGAGACCGAGGATCTGGTCACGGAGAGCGGGCAGGTGCCGCGCGTGCCGGCTCAGCCGGCGGTCCGGCCGGCGGACCGGGTCCGGCAGGGAATGCCGGCCCGGGAGGACTCCTCCCGGCACGACCACCTTCGTCGCGCCGCCGACCGGTCCGTGCGGGGCGACGCGCCGTAGCCGCATCCGACGAGGACGTGGTGGCGCGGCGGTCGTGCCGGGTGGGCGGCCCTCCCCGGCCGCCGACCCGCGCGGGCCGACCTACCGGGCGACCAGCTCCTCGACCTGCGGCACCAGCGGCCGGTGGGCCGGCGCCGGCGTGGTGCGCCGGCCGGACCAGAGCACCCGAGCGACGATCCCCGGCGCGAAGAGCCCCGGCGGCGGCGTCATCAGGTTGGCGACGCTGAGGAAACGCCGCCCGACGACGGGGTGCCGCGCACCGGCGGCGTGCAGCCGGGTGACGTACCCGTTGAGGAAGCGCGTCCGGCGGCTGCGCGGCCCGACCACGGTCGGGTGGCGCAGGTCGGCGCCGACGGCCATGTCCCAGGGCACGTCCACCACCTTCGCGGCCGCGGCGAAGAAGCGGCGCGGCAGGTCCCGCCGGCCCCGGCGGAGGCAGTCACGCAGCACGACCGCCTCCGCCGCGGCCACCGTCATGCCCTGCCCGTACGCGGGATTGAAGCTGCACACCGCATCGGCGACCGCGATGAACCCCTCCGGGAGACGGGCGAGGCGCTCGTAGCGGCGGCGCAGGCTGGTGGGCAGTCGCATCCGTTTCGGCGGGCCGAGCGGCTCGGCCCGGCTCAGCAGCGCGTGCAGCTCCGGCGCGGGCAGCTGCCGGGCGAAGGCGAGGTAGCCCTCGGGGCCGACCGGCGGGGCGTGGTCCGGGCCGACGCCGAGGAGCGTCACCATCCACCGGTCGCCTTCCGCGGAGATGGCCACCCCGCCGTACGGGGCGGCCGGGGACGGGCTGCTGATGACGGCGGCGAAGTTGGCGTCGCCCGGGACACGGCGGTAGTCGCGGGAGACGTACACCGTCCGGGGGTCCACCCGCTCCTCCGCGGGCGGCTGGTAGCCGAGCTCGGCGAGCCAGGTGGGGCCGCGGTTGCCGCGGCCGGTCGCGTCCACGACGAGGTCGGCGTCGTGGCGCTCCTCCCGGCCGCCGCGGGGAAGGACCCGCGCGCCGGTCACCGCGTTGCCGTCGGCGAGCAGCCCCACCGCCTCGCACCGGTCCCGGATCTCCACGTTGGGCAGCGCGCGGACCCGGTCCCGGACGTATGCCTCCAGGGCGCGTCGGCTGACACAGAGCCCCGCCAAACCGGAGGCGACCCGGGGGATCCGGTGGCCGTCGTTGACCCAGAGGCAGTCCCGTTGGATGTCGACGGGGACGGCACCGTGGGCGGTCAGGTCGGCGGTCAGGCCGGGGAACAACTCCTCGAGGATCTGGCGACCGCGGGCGAGCAGGCCGTGCGAGTGCTCGCTCTGCGGCACACCCTTGCGGTCGGCGGCTTCCGCCGGCAGCTCGTCCCGGTCGAAGACGGTCACCGTCGCGTACGACTCGCTGAGCACCCGGGCGACGAGCAGGCCGCCCATGCTGCCGCCGAGGACGATCGCCCGCCCGGTCTGGTTGGTGGTGGACACGGCTGACTCCGTTTCGTTTTCAATGGGTGTCTCCAGTCAGCGGCACGCCGTGTCCGGGAGGGAAGCGAATTGGCGGACGACTAGCTGACAGTGAAGTTCCGGTCAGGAGCGCCGCTCGTTCCGACCCGTCCGCCGATCTCCCGACGGTGGGTGAAACTCCTGGTCAGACCCTGTCTTCGGGCTCGGCCGGTGACGCGGTGACCGACATCTCAGTCGACTAGCGGTCAGTCGTCCCGGGCCGCCGGCTCCGGGCGGACCACGGTGGTCAGGGGCGGGAAAGGATCGCCACGCCTTTCGGTTTCGCCCGGCGCCGGGCAGGATGTGCGGGCCAAGCGTCGTCGAGGTCGAGCGGAGAGAACGTGGGCGCGTCGGGATGGTCGTACAGCGTCGCCTACCAGCCGGACGTGGCCGCCGCGCTGGAACAGTTGCGTCAGGACGCGTACACCCGGGGCGCGTACTACCGGGAGGAGCCCGACCCGCTGTACGCCCTGACCGAGGACGAGTTCCGTGCGCAGCTCGACCCCGCCGATGACGACAGCGGGATCAACGAGTGCCTCCTCGACGACTGGCGCGCCGCCCAGCGGCAACCCAAGCCGATCGACCCGGACACGCTGTTCGCAGCGCAACGCCACTCAGGCACGCACTCCATCATCGACATGGCGAAGGGCGTGTCGGCCGAGCCGGCTCTCTTCACCGTGTCGCCACTGACCGACGAGCAGACGCTCGAGTTCTTCGGAACCCGAATGCCGGCCCCGGATCAGGTCGTTGAGTGGATGAAGACGTTCGACCCGTTCTCAATCCGCGAACGATGGCAGGGCGTATACGTCGTCAGCTACGTCGACGGCCGCCCCGAGCAGATTCACTTCACCGGGTTCTCCGGCGACCGAACGGCGCCGGGATCCGGTGGACTCAGCGGTGCGTGCCGGCGCGTAGCATCTCGATGGTCTTGCTGACGCGCTGCGCCCGGGTGGCCTCCCGCTTGGCCTCGGTGACCCAGCGGACGAACTCCTTCCGATGCGAGGGGGCCAGCGCCTCGAACGCCACCTGCGCTTCGGCGTCGTCGGCCAGAGCGGCGGCCAGGTCCTCAGGCACCTCGACAGCACGCGTCGCCACGTCGGGGGCGATGCCGACCTCGTACGCCGATCCGATGCTGACCCCGGCCTGCTCCCGCGCCGCGCGGGACAACCCGATCAGGTTCTCCCCACCCATCCGAGCCACCCGCAGCGGCAACGTCACCCCGTTGACAGTGACCCGCACCGGGAACGCCCTGCGTCCCTCCCCCACGACGGCTACCTGCTCGTCGGACAGCACGAACGCCCCCGCCGGGCCCCGCTGCTCCAACGTCAACGTCAATGTGAGGGTCTCAACCATGACGCCATCGTAGTCGTCAGGTGTCCGGCGGAATCCTCGCTGATCACCTACGGTCGTGGGAATTTGGTGCGGCGCGGTGGTCCTGGCGCAGCGGGGTGATTTGGAGGGCGGCATCTGAGCCGGCCTGGCGCGGAGCCGGCAACGCCCTTTACGGCGGTGGCCGCGACGCCGATTCCGGCGCCGCGGCCCACCGTCTCCCTGTCGACGGTCTGCTCTGCCTAGCCGGGCAGGCCGCGCAGGACGGTCAGGGTCACGCTGTTGTTCCGGTACGACACCCGGAACAGGTGACCGCCCGCGTTCAGGACGCGGTTCTCGGGCAGGGCGTGGAAGCTGCCGCTGATCGAGCTGCCGCTCATGATGGTCAGCACGGTGCCCGGGGTCAGCCGCCCGCGGACGTCCAGGTCCAGCTCGCCGGCCAGCGCCAGCGCACCAGCGGCCCGGACGCTGGTGTAGTCACCGTCGCCCGAGATGGTCACGGCGAGGCGGCCCGCCCGGCCGATGGTCGCGTCGCCGCCCACGGCCAGGGTGTTGCCGGCGGTGACGGGCACGTCGGTGATCCGCGCCGCCTCGTCCGACGAGAGGCCGGGCTGCAGCACGCCGCCGGTGACGTCGATGCCGCCCGCCACGCTGCCGCTGCCGCCGAGCACGCCGCCGACCACGTCGATCGGGCTGGCGTGCGAGCCGACGATCGACAGCTTGCCGGCTTCGACGGTGCTCGTCCCGTGCCAGGTGTTGGCGCCGGTGAGGAACAGGGTGCCGTCGCCCCGCTTGGTGAGGCTTCCCTCGTAGACGCGGGCGTTGCGGGCCTGCTCGCGGCGGACGCCGATGGCGTAGTCCGACTTGTCGGCGTCGCTCGCGTCGGCGGGCAGCCCGTTCGTCCAGCCCTTGGCGGCCTTGGTGGCCTCCCAGGCGGCCGCCTCCGCGGCGTCCTCCTGCTGCCGCGCCCGGATTGCGACATCGGAGATGTCGTTCGACCAGACGTCGTCCTGCCCCTGCAGGTCGGCCACGAACGGCCCGAGGAACTGGCCCGGGCCCTTCATGGCCTCACGCAGGCTGACCGTGTGCCAGCCGTTGCGGCTGTCGGGAACCTGCACGATCTGGCCCCGGGTGGGGTTCGGCACGGCGCTGCCCGCCGCGTCGTTGATCGTGTTGTTCTGCCGACCGGTGGTGAACATCGTGTAGAGCGCCTGCTCGTTCGTCATGTACGGGAAGCGCTGCATGATCAGTGCGAGCGCCGCCGCCGAGTGCGGTCCGGCCATCGACGTGCCGGACGAGCTGCCGTAGCGGGCCTCCGGCACACCGTTGACCACCGACACGGTCGTGCTGTTGATGCCGTTGCTCGGCGCCGTCACACAGGACCACTTCGCCACACCGCACTGGTTGAACGCCTGCTGGCCGGGGACCAGGATGGAACCGTCCGGGTTGAGCGTCCGCCCGATGGTCGGGTTGATCCCCGACGTCGTGTACCAGCGGCCCTCCAGCTCCGGCATGAAGTACGGCGCGGCGCCTCGCGGCGACGGGTTCACGTAGCCACTGTTGCCGGCGGTGAACTGGATGATAGTGCCGGTGCGCCCGGCCTCGATGGCGCCGTTCAGCCAGCGGACGGTGCTGCCGTTGGCGTCGACGACGCCGTCCGGGGTGGACCAGAGGCGCCAGGCCGTGTTCAAGCCGAAGCCGGCCGGGCTGCCGGGGGGCGTGTCGTACGTGTTGTAGTTCTCGGTGTTGGGCTGGCTGCCCCAGCTGCTGGTGATGATCCTGATGGGCTGGCCGTTCTTCGTCTGGGCCGAGTTCACAGCCCGGTAGACGTTGCCGATGTAGGCGTTGTCCGGCCGCTGCGCGGGGGTCGCGGTCGCCGGCAGGAGACCGTAGAGCACGCCGTCCGTCTTGTGGGTGTTGCCGACGTACACGTTGCTGTTGAACGCGACCCCGTGCATGTTCGCGGCAGGTCCCCCGGGCTGGGTCTGGCCGACGCCGTCGCGGCTTGCGCCGACGGTCCCGCTGACGTGCGTGCCGTGGCTGTCGTTGAACGCGGGGTCGTAGAACCCGGGTGTGGGGCCGGTGTCGCCACCTGCGGCCTCGACCGAGAAGTAGCGGTCCCCGGTCGCGTAGTCCGTGGCGAGGCTGCCGTGCTCCCGGACGTGCCCGGCGAAGACGCCCGAGTCGACGACACCGATGTTCATCCCGGTGCCGGAATATCCGGCGGCGTAGGCGAACTCCGCTCCCATCGACAGCAGGCCGGTGTCCCGGTTGAACTCGGGGGTGCGCCAGCTCGCGGGATCGCCGATTCGGCCGGGATCCCCCTCATAGGATGTGATCGGCGGTGGTGCGGCGACCTCCGCCCGGGCCGGCTGCGCGACGACGCCGAGCACCACTATCGGTGTGAGCGCCGCGGTCAGCCCCGTTTTCATTCGTTTCCCGGTCGACACATTCAGCCCCTTTGCAAGATCGACTTTCGCGGATACTATCCCTCACCCCACATCGGAGCAAGGCGCCGTCGGGCACAATTCCATCTACCTCCCAGGTAATCGCCGGGCAGCCATCCGCTCCTGACGCGTCAGCTCTGCGCGACGCCTCGGGTGGTGCCCCCGAGACCGGATCGAGCCGACGCCGAGCAGGCGGAACCCGCGCAGGACGGCCACCGGCCGGGCGGTCGTCGGCGATAAGGCGGTCAACCGGGGCAATATTGCCTGCCGCGAAATGCCGCGGTGCGCGGCAGAACAATTCTCGCCCGATTTCATTCGGTGCCGATGCCGGGCAGATTCAGTGACACCGTGCCCCCCACCTGCGCAGCGCGTAGAGGCCGGCGCCGCCCAGGAACAGGGCGGCCGTGGCGAGGAACGATCAAACAGATTTGATGTATCCTCCGATTCATGAGTGCTTCCGGGCAAGCCGCCCCCGCGTTCCTGCGGCTGGCCGCTCATCCGTTGCGCTGGCGGCTGCTGACCGAGCTCGCCGGCACCGACCTGCGGGTCCGCGAGCTCGCCACGCTCAGCGGCGAGCCGCAGAACCTCGTCTCCTACCACCTGCGGCTGCTGCGAGACGGCGGTCTGGTCACCGCCACCCGGAGCAGCTTCGACGGCCGCGACAGCTACTACCACCTCGATCTGGACCGCTGCGCCGAAGGGCTCGCCGGCGCCGGCGCCGCCCTGCACCCGGCCCTACGTCCGGGCAGCGGCACGCCGCCGCCGGTCCGCCCGCGGCGGTCGCGCCGCCTCGCCGCGCTGTTCGTCTGCACGGGCAACAGCGGCCGCTCACCGATCGCCGAAGCCCTGCTCCGCCAGCACACGGCGGGACACGTCGAGGCGAGCAGCGCCGGGACCCGGCCGGCGCCACGACTGCATCCCGACGGCGTGCGGGTCCTGCGCGAGCGGTACGCCATCGACCTCGCCGATCAGCGGCCGCGCCACCTGGACACCCTGGCCGGCAGCCGGTTCGACTATGTGATCACCCTGTGCGACCGGGCCCGCGAGGCCTGCCCCGAGTTCCCGCAGCACCCGCGCCGCATCCACTGGAGCATCCCCGACCCCGCGGCGGCCGGCGACAGCGAGCAGGCCGGCTATCGGGCCTTCACCCGCACCGCGGCCGACATCGACACCCGCATCCGCCACCTGCTACCCGTCCTCGAGCAAGGAGGTTCGCGCCATGACCGGAAGCCACGAGTACGCCAGCGTCCGCTACCTGGTTGACGACGTCGGGGCAGCCGCCGACTTCTACACCACCCACCTCGGCTTCCAACTGGGCGCCGACGCCGCACCCGCCTTCGCCGAGGTGTTCCGCGGCCCGCTGCGGCTGCTGCTGTCCGGGCCGGCCAGCTCGGGTGCCCGAGCCACGCCCGAGGAGGCCGCCGCTCCCGGCCGCAACCGCATCCACCTCACCGTCGACGATCTAGCTGCCGAAATCGAGCGACACCGGGCAGCTGGGCTGCCGTTCCGCAGCGAGGTCGTCGCCGGCCCGGGCGGGCAGCAGATCCTGCTGGCCGACCCCGCCGGCAATCTGATCGAACTGTTCCAACCGGCCGGTCAGGCGCCCACTGCGACAGCCGTGCCGTGACCACCGGGTCGCCGGCGCTGCTGATCGTCATCCTCGCCACCTCCGGCGCGGTGTCCGACCTCGCCCGGGCGCCACGTGATCCGTGGCGCCCGGGCGGTCGGACCTGCGATCAGGGCACCATCCAGCTCAGGACCGGGGAGCCCTGGAGCGCGACCAGCACGCACATGAACAGCAGCAGCACGAGGCTCCAGCCGAACACCTTCCGGAAGATCTCCCCCTCTCGGCCGGCCATGCCGACCGCCGCGGCGGCGATCGCCAGGTTCTGCGGGCTGATCATCTTGCCCAGCACTCCGCCGGACGAGTTGGCCGCGGCCAGCAGCAGCGGGTCCAGCCCGGCCCGGGTCGCCGTCTGCACCTGCAACGCGCCGAACAGCGCGTTGGCGGAGGTGTCCGAGCCGGTCACCGCGACGCCGATCCAGCCGAGGATCGCCGACAGGAAGACGAACGCCCCGCCGGCCGCGGCGAGGAACGCGCCGAGGGTGTTGGTCTGGCCGGACTGGTTCATCACGTACGCCAGGGCGAGCACCGCCATCACCGTGACGATCGCGTAGCGCAGCTCGAAATAGGTGCGGCCGTACGCGCGCAGCGCCCGGCCCGCCGGGACCCGCAGCACGAGCGCGGTCAGGATGGCGGCGAGGATCATCAGGGTGCCCGCCGCGGGCAGCCAGTTGAAGGTGAACGTCATCGAGGACAGCGGCTTGCCGTTGCCGCCCAGGATGTCCAGCCCCGGCCAGTTGAACTTCACCGTCCACGGCTCCTTCGCCAGGGCCGTCTTCACCGCGCCGAGGTTGGCGATGGAGAAGATCGCGATGATGATCAGGTAGGGCGCGTACGCCCGGGCGACCTCGACCGGGGTGTCCGCGATCCGCCGACCGCCCGCCGTGACGGCGCGCACCTGGTCGGTGGGCCGCTGCTCCAGGTCGTCGTCGCGGTGCCGGCCGACGAGAGCGGTCTCGTCGATGCGCGGATCACCCGGCGGGGTCTCCCCACCGGAACCGCCCAGTCCGGGGGCGGCGGTGCTGGTCGTATCGGAGCGGGTGCCCGCGGCGGCGCGGACCGCGCCGGGACCGGCCAGCTCCGCGTCGACTGCCCCGCGGGCGGCCGGCACGGCGGCGGCCTCCGGCTCGCGGCCGAGGTCGGCGGGGGTGACCGGGCGCCAGACGCGGACCAGCAGCACCACGGCGGCGGCCGAGACCAGCGCGGCGACGATGTCGGTCAGCGGCACCGAGATGTAGTTCGCCGCGACGAACTGCGCCAGGCCGAAGCTCACCCCGGCGACCAGCGCGGCCGGCCAGGTCTGGCGGATGCCGCGCCGCCCGTCGACCAGGGCCACCAGCATCAGCGGTACGACCACCGCGAGGATCGGGGTCTGCCGGCCGACCATCGCGCCGAGGGTGTCGACGGTGAGCCGGGGATCGGGGTTGGCGCCACTGCTGACGCTGGCCAGCGTGACGATCGGGGTGGCGAGCGCGCCGAAGGCCACCGGCGCGGTGTTGGCCAGCAGCGACACCGAGGCGGCGTGGATCGGGCGGAACCCGAGCGCCATCAGCATCACCACGGTGATCGCCACCGGCGTGCCGAAGCCGGCCAGCGCCTCCAGCAGCGCACCGAAGCAGAACGCGATGATGATCGCCTGGATACGCATGTCCGGGCTGACCCGTTCGAAGGAGCGGCGCAGCACGTCGAAATGCCCGCTCTCGACGGTGAGGTTGTAGACCCAGATCGCGTTGATGACGATCCAGAGGATCGGGAAGAAACCGAAGGCGGCGCCCTCGGTGGCCGAGAGCACGGCCTGCCCGACCGGCATGGCGTAGACGGCGATGGCCACGATCAGGGCGACCGCGAGGGACATCACGCCGGCCAACCAGGCCTTGACCTTCATGACGCCGAGCAGGACGAAGAGGGTGAGCAGGGGTAGGACCGCGAAGATGGCCGAGAGCGCGACGGAGTCACCGACGGGATCGGTGACGACTTTGAACTGGTCGAACATGGGTCACCTCGACGCTATGGGGGACGGGGGTCAGCGGTGACGGTGGATCCCGCCGTCAGGACGGGGTTCGCTGGTGCAGCAACTCCTCGACCCCTCGTCCGCGGATCGAGACGTCGAGGACCTGGGCGGTGTGTGCCAGCGCGATGTCGCCGCCGGCGCGGGTCACCGAGGCGGCGACCTGCATCAGGCAGCCGGGGTTGGCGGTGACGAGCAGCCCCGCCCCGGTGGCCAGTACGGTGCGGGCCTTGCGGTCGCCGAGTTCGGCGGCCGGCCCGGGGTGGAGGATGTTCCAGATGCCCGCCGAGCCGCAGCAGATCTCCGGATCGGCGATCTCCCGCAGCTCCAGCCCGGGGATGTCGCGCAGCAGCCGGCGGGGCTGCGCGCGGACGCCCTGGGCGTGGGCCAGGTGGCAGGCGTCGTGGTAGGCGACCGTCACCGGTAGCGGGTGCCGGGTGGCGACCGGGCCGAGCTCGACCAGCACCTCGGAGAGGTCGCGGACCTTGCCGGCGAAGTCGGCGGCGAGCGCCGCGTACCGGGGGTCGTCGCGCAGCAGGTCCCCGTACTCCTTGAGGGTGGAGCCGCAGCCGGCCGCGTTGACCACGAAATAGTCGATGCCGGCGGCCGCGAATGTGTCCAACATCCGGCGGGCGAAGCGGCGCGCCTCCTCCTCCCGTCCGTTGTGCACGCTCAGCGCCCCGCAGCAGCCCTGCCGGTCGGGCAGGATCACCACCTCGCAGCCCTCGGCGGCGAGCACCCGGGCGGTGGCGGCGTTCACCTCGGGAAAGAAGGCGCCCTGCACGCAGCCGGTGAGCATGCCGACCACGGCCCGCCGGGTGCCGACGGCGGCCACCCGCTGCGGCGGGCGAGCGGCCCGGCCCAGCCGGGGGGCCAGCGACTCCACCGTCGCCAGGGTGGGTGCCAGCCGGCGCAGCAGCCCGCTCCGGCGGACCAGCCGGGGCAGGCCGGTGGCCTGGTAGGCCCGCAGTGGCCCGCGCAGCAGCCGCAGCCGCCTCCGGTACGGGAAGAGCGCGAAGATCGCCGCCCGCAGCGCCCGGTCCCGAGGGCCGCGGCGGTGCCGGCGTTCGACCTGCTGGCGGGTGGCCTCGATGAGCCGGTCGTACTGGACGCCGGAGGGGCAGGCGGTCACGCAGGACATGCAGCCGAGGCAGCGGTCGAAGTGGGTGACCATGGAGTCGGCGAGCGGCTCGCCCTCCAACCCCTGCTTCATCAGGTAGATCCGCCCGCGCGGCGAGTCCATCTCCTCGCCCCAGAGCACGTAGGTCGGGCAGGTGGGCAGGCAGAAGCCGCAGTGCACGCAGTCCGCGACCAGCTCGGCGGACGGCGGGTGGTGCTCGTCGAAGGCGCCGACGCCGGGCGGCTGGGCGGCCGCGCCGAGCACGTCGCGGGGACCGCTGGCCGGCTGGCTCCCGCCGGGTGAGGTGACCGGGGTCGGGCCGGGCTGCTGGGGGATGCTCATCAGATCCCTCCCACGAATCGGCCGGGCGTCAGCCGGGCGTCCGGATCGAAGCGCTGCTTGACCCGGCGCATCAGCTCCAGGCCGTGGACCGGTCCCCACAGGTCGACCCGGTCCCGCACGGGCGCGGGTGCGGTGAGCACCACCGTGTGCCCGCCGACGGCGCCGGTCGTCGCCCGGAGCGCGTCCACCAGGCCCGCGACCCGCTCCGGGTCGGATGCGCCGGGCAGGCCGGCGTAGAGGACACCGACGCCGGCCGAACCGCGCAGCGCCAGCGGCAGGTCGTGCCGGTCGGCCGCCGCGCGGGCATCGCTCAGCAGCCGGGGTACGCCGGAGAGCGCGGCGGTCAGCTTCAGGCCGACGTCCCCGTCCCGCCACGGATGGCGTGCCCAGCCTCCGGGCGGCTGGTCGGCGTCGGTGGCGTCGGCGCCGAGCAGCCGGCGGGCCGCGGCGGCCCGGGCGGCCACCCCGGCCGGCGTGCCCTCCAGCAGCACGGTGACCCTCGCTCGCTCGCCGGCCGGCGCGTCCACCTCCAGCGCGGTGGGTACGAGCTGGGCCGCCCGTACCGTGCCGGCCAGGCGGCCGGCCTCGGCCAGGTCGTCCACGGCGCGGGAGACGTATGCGACGGTGGCGGGCAGCGGGTGCAGCCGGAACGCGCACTCGGTGATCAGCCCCAGCGTGCCGTACGCGCCGGTGACCAGCTTGCCCAGGTCGTAGCCCGCGACGTTCTTGACCACCTTGCCGCCGGCGTGCGCCACCACCCCGTCCGCGCGCACCAGGGTGACCCCGATGAGCAGGTCGCGGACCGTTCCGTAGAGCATCCGGCGCGGGCCGCTGGTGTTGGTGGCGACGGCGCCGCCGACGGTGCCGCCGGGCAGCGGTACGTCGAGGGCGAGCTGCTGCCCGGCGCCGGCCAGGGTGGCCGGCAGCTCGTCGAGGCGGGTGCCGGCCCGGACCACGGTGATCAGGTCGCCGGCGGCGTGCTCGACCACCCCGGTCAGGGCGGTGGTGTCGAGGATCAGGTCGAGTCGACGGGGTGCACTCCCCCAGTCCTGCTTGGTGCCGCCGCCGCGGAACGTGACGGCCAGGTCGAGCGCGGCTGCCGCGCGCAGCAGGGCGGCGGCCTGGCCGGTGTCCCGGGGCGCGGCGACGTAGCGGGCCGCCACCCCGGCGATCGTGTCGTGCTCGCCGGCGGTGCGGACGACCGCGCCGTCGTCGTGCCCAGGGTCGCCGGTCGCGGCCCCGCCCGGCGCGGCGGGGCGCGGCGCCGGGACGTCGCGGGGGCGCACCTCGGCGGCGGCGCGGAGCTGGTCGAGGGTCCGGTCGGCGGGCATCAGAACACCTCCGCCAGGCCGGCCTCCTGCGCCGGGTGGACCCCCTTGTGTCGGCCCGGCACCTCGCCGCAGAGGCGGGGCGTCGGGAAGACCTTGCCGGGGTTGGCCAGCCCGTCCGGGTCGAACGCGCAGCGCAGCAGCTGCATCGTGTCCAGGTCGTCGTCGGTGAACATGCGGGGCATGTACTTCGCCTTGTCCATGCCCACGCCGTGCTCCCCGGTGATCGAGCCACCGTGGGTGATGCAGAGGTCGAGGATCGCGCCGGAGACCTCCTCGGCGCGGACGGTCTCGCCGTCGACGGCGGCGTCGAAGAGGACCAGCGGATGCAGGTTGCCGTCGCCGGCGTGGAAGACGTTCGCCACCCGGATGCCGCGCTCGGCGGAGAGCTCACCGATGCGGCGCAGCACCTCCGACAGGGCGGTCCGCGGAATCACCCCGTCCTGGACGATGTAGTCCGGGCTGATCCGCCCCACGGCGGCGAACGCGGACTTGCGCCCCTTCCAGAACAGCGCCCGCTCGGCATCGTCGGCAGCGATCCGGATCTCGAACGCCCGGTTCTCCCGGCAGAGGCTCTCCACCTGCGCGAACTGGGCGGCGACCTCCGGTTCCGGCCCGTCCAGCTCGACGATCAGCACGGCCCCGGCGCCGGGCGGGTAGCCACAGTGCACCGCCGCCTCGGCCGCCTCGATGGCCAGGGCGTCCATCATCTCCACCGCCGCCGGCACCACCCCGGCCGCGATGATCGCCGAGGTCGCCGCACCGGCCTGGTCGGTCGTCTCGAACGCGGCGAGCAGGGTGCGCACCGACTCGGGCAGCCGGGTCAGCCGGACGGTCACCTCGGTGGCGATGCCGAGGGTGCCCTCGGAGCCGACGAACGCGCCGAGCAGGTCGTAGCCGGGGGCGTCGGGGGCGCGGCCGCCGAGGCGTACCCGGTCGCCGTCCGGGGTGACCAGCTCGACGCCGAGGACGTGGTTGGTGGTGAAGCCGTACTTCAGGCAGTGGGCGCCGCCCGAATTCTCCGCCACGTTGCCCCCGATGGAGCAGATCTGCTGGCTAGACGGGTCCGGCGCGTAGTAGTAGCCGTAGGGGGTGGCGGCCCGGGTGACCGCCAGGTTGATCACGCCGGGCTGCACCACCGCCCGCTCGTCGTCCGGCGCGATCTCCAGGATGTCCCGCATCTGCGAGGCGACCACGAGGACGCCGTCGGCGCGGGGCAGGGCGCCGCCGGAGAGCCCGGTGCCGGAGCCGCGGGCCACGAACGGCGTACCCGCGGCGACGCAGGCCCGCACGACGGCGGCGCACTGTTCCGCGTCGGCCGGGAGCGCCACCAGCGCGGGGATCACCTTGTACTGGGCCAGCCCGTCGCACTCGTAGGTGCGCAGCTGCTGCCGGTCGCTGATCACCCGGTCGGCGCCGATGGCGGCCCGCAGGGCGGCGGCGAGAGCCTCGAGGTCCGTCGTGGTCCTGCTCATCGCCACCTCCACGTCGCGTCGGTCGTCGGTCAGGGCATCCGTTCGTACGCGGGCACGGTCAGGAAGTCGGCGAACTCGTCGGCGACGGCGACCTCCATGAACAGCGCCCGGGCGTCGGCGTAGTCACCGGGAGCACCGGGCAGTTTCCCGATCTCCTCGTCGGCGATCCGTTCGACCAGCTCCCGGGTGACCCGCTCACCGGTGTCGTCGAGGGTGACGTCGTTGTGCAGCCACTGCCACACCTGGCTGCGGGAGATCTCCGCGGTGGCCGCGTCCTCCATGAGGTTGTAGATGGCCACCGCGCCGGAGCCACGCAGCCAGGTGGCCAGGTAATGCACGCCGACGCTGACCGCGTTGCGCAGCCCGCCCTCGGTGTGCTGCCCCGGGGTGGACCGAACGTCGAGCAGCTCGGCGGCGGTCACCCGGACCTCGTCGCGGGTGCGGTCGAGCTGGTTCGGCCGGTCACCGAGGACCTGGTCGAAGACCTCCCGGCAGATCGGCACCAGGTCGGGGTGGGCGACCCAGGAGCCGTCGAACCCGTCGCCCGCCTCCCGCGTCTTGTCGTCGCGGACCTTCGCCAGCGCCATCTCGTTGACCTGCGGGTCGCGGCGGCTGGGGATGAACGCGGCCATCCCGCCGATGGCGTGCGCCCCCCGCCGGTGGCAGGTCCGCACCAGCAGTTCGGTGTACGCGCGCATGAACGGCACCGTCATGGTCACCGAGTTCCGGTCGGGCAGCAGGAAGTCGGCGCCCCGGTTGCGGAACTTCTTGATCACGCTGAACATGTAGTCCCAGCGGCCGGCGTTCAGCCCGGCGGAGTGCTCGCGCAACTCGTAGAGGATCTCGTCCATCTCGAACGCGGCCGGGAACGTCTCGATCAGCACGGTGGCCCGGATGGTGCCGCGCGGGATGCCGAGGCGCTCCTGGGCGAGCAGGAAGACGTCGTTCCACAGTCGCGCCTCGAGGTGGCTCTCCATCTTGGGCAGGTAGAAGTAGGGTCCGGCGCCGCGGTCGAGCTGCCGGCGGGCGCAGTGGAAGAAGTAGAGGCCGGAGTCGACCAGGCTGCCGGAGGTGCGCTCGCCGTCGACAAGGATGTGCTTCTCGGTGAGGTGCCAGCCGCGCGGCCGGACCACGATGGTGGCCAGCTCACCGTCGTGCAGGGCGTACTGCTTGCCGTCCGGCGAGGTGAAGTCGAGCTTACGGTCGATCGCGTCGCGCAGGTTGAGCTGGCCGGAGATGACGTTCTCCCAGAGCGGGGTGTTGGCGTCCTCGTGGTCGGCCAGCCACACCTTCGCCCCGGAGTTGAGCGCGTTGATGGTCATCTTGGCGTCCGTCGGGCCGGTGATCTCCACCCGGCGGTCGACCAGGCCCGGCGCGGGGTCGGCGACCCGCCAGTCGGACTCGCGGATCTCCCGGGTCTCGGGGAGGAAGTCGAACAGCGCGCCTCCGGCGAGATCGGCCTCGCGCTGCTTGCGCCGGTTGAGCAGTTCGCGACGGCGGGCGTCGAAGGCGCGGTGCAGGTCGGCGAGGAAGCTCAACGCCTCGGGGGTGAGGATGTCGTCGTACCGGGGGTGCATCGGCCCGGTGACCTCGATGCCGGCAGGGTTGGCCATCGACTCGCTCCTCACCGTGATATGTGTCGCGATCTATCCGGTGGTGCTCCAGCCGACTGTAGTTCTCGCTGGTCATGGCCGCGAGTTGAGCGACGGCACAGTGGCCGGGAACGGTCGATCCACTGCGGCGAGCGGTGTCTGACCTGCGGCGAACGGCGAACGGTCGGGTCGGGGGCCGCCGACCGGGCACGTGGTCGTGGTCCTGGGCCAACGACTCCCTGTCGCCGGCGGTGCTCGGTGACATCACCGGCGTGGCCCGCTACGGCGAAGAGCGGGTCTTTCCGCTGTTGATCTGGCCGAGCTTCCGCGCCGAGCAAAAGCCGGTGGCGCAGGCCAGGATCGTCGCTGCAGATGTGTTGTACGCCGACGGCCTGTGGCTCGAGCCCGGCGATGAGATGGACCTCCACTTCGCCATTCACAATCTGCGCCGGGTCTGAAGGGCAACCGCAGCAGTGCGGTGGCGGGCGGACGGGAGTCTGAGACCCCTCGGAGCCTGGACCTGTGGAGGACGTCGCGGCAGCTGCGCGCGCGATGCGTCAACGGCTCGATCGGTCTTGGAGGGCGGCGCACCTCTGCGGGAGCTCTGCGTCGGGCTGGCTCATGCCATCCACGATCTCGAGGCACTCGCCCAGTCTGCGAAGCTGGCGATGATCGCACAATCGGAAGGAGGGCCGGCAATGACAACCGACCGACAGGACATCACCCATTTGCAGCGATGCGTAGCGCTGGCCGCAGAAGCTTTGGCGGCGGGCGACGACCCGTTCGGGTCGGTCTTGGTCGGCCCGAGCGGAGTCGTGCTGGCGGAGGCCCGAAACCGGGAGACGTCCTCGGCGGACCCGACGGCGCATCCTGAGCTCGCCCTAGCGCAATGGGCGGCCGGACATCTGCCGCCAGCGGTGCGGGCGACCGCGACCGTCTACACCTCAGGCGAGCACTGCCCGATGTGCGCGGCCGCCCACGCGTGGGTCGGACTTGGCCGCATTGTCTACGCCGCATCGAGCTCGCAGCTCGCCACCTGGCGAGCGGAGTGGGGCTTGCCAGCCGGGCCGGTGGCCGTGCTTCCCGTCACCGCCGTCGCGCCGGCTCTCACGGTTGTCGGCCCGGTCGCTCCACTCGACGAGGAGATGCGGCTCTTGCACGAACGCGCTGCGAATCGGCGAGCCGCACAATAGCCACGCGTCCGGGCTCGCAGCGCCGCCTCGCCACGGTCGAATCCCCGAGGCCGACGCAGGACTGCCGTCAAGAGCGGTCCAACTGCACGTCGACTGCGGCGGCCCAGGGTTGCGCCCGGTGAGCGGTTCCTCCAGAGCACGCTGCTGACCTACCCCGGCGGGCGGCACTCCGCACGGAAGACGAACGCGCCCGGGGGCGCCGGGCGTCCGACCGGACATGGTGGGACAACACCTTCAACTGGGCACGCGTTCAAGCCCACGTGGCTGAAAGCTGGAATGGAGGGTCGACGCGGTCGGCCTGACGCGCGAGTTGGGCCACGACTTACAGGGCCTGACGCACTGCCGACGGGAGAGGGGCCTAGCCCGGCCACCACCTGGTCCGTAGCCTCGGCTGGGCTGTCCGGCTCGGTCCAGAAGGGTCTGCAACCACTGGGATCAGCGCTCTATTCGTCTGCTGCTGCGTCTGGCCGTCCAGGGCCGTTGCTGTCACTCGTTGCTCTGTCACCCTGCTCGACGGCACCCAACTCGGCAACCAGCTCGGTATGGCTTGTCAGGCGAATGCACACCTGCTCAGTCGGTCCGTCGTCACCGGCGAGCGTCGGTGCTAGGCGTCTCCTACCGCCCATCTGTGGCGCCGCAACTCGTCCAACACCTTGCGGGCGCCCATAGCCCAAAAGATCACTGCTTCGTCGTGGCCGTGTGCCACAAACTTGAAGCCATCAGCCAGCACGGGGACGATACGGACGCGGGAGATCGAAACCAGGTTCGTCCGCGTAACTTGGAACTCTCCGAAGATTGAGGAGATCATGATGTCCTGCGCTCCGACGCGGAGCCGGGCGAATGGCCATGTCGCCCTCCGATGGAACTGTGGGCGTCCCCACGTCCCAACTTGTGGGTCGACGTAGACAACGCCGCCGCGAGTTTTGAAGTCCTTCTCAGCCACGCAGCGATCATCGCTGACGAAGACAAGCACCGGCCTCCCGTCCGGCTCACGGCTGAGTCCAGGAACTCGCAGCTTGGGAAGCGGACAGCGAGGGCGACGGATCGTTGCGCAAAACGATTCCGCCCCCGGCCGGAGCCGGGGGCGGGAACGGGTGCCGGTGTGCAGGTCGCCTCTCGGCGAGTGACGCGACGCGGCTCCAGCCGAACGGTATTCCGCGAAGGCAATTTAGGTGAGGCCCGGGGACACTGGACACACCGACACCCTTCTCAACCTACCCCGACCGCCGGTTGTTCCACGCTGTCGGTGACTGCCGCCACTCCCCACTTTCATACCCGGTCGCGCTGCCCGGATGTACGCCGCTGGCCGGCACCCTCGGTGGGGTGCCGGCCAGCGGCGTATTGCACTATCGGCCCGCTGTTCCAGTGCTCGACGAACGCATGCCTGGTCACGGCTTGGCCTGGAAGTGAGCGCCGTCCAGCGCGGCCTGGAGCGACTTCGTGTAGCCGTCGCTGGTCAGCGTCGCCCCGGACACCGCGTCGACCTGCGCGCTCTGCGCGGCGAGCGCCTCCGTGCGCAGCTGCGGCACCGCGTGCTTGTTGATCTCGCGGGAGCGGTTGTTCGTGCTCGGCACCGTCATCGGCGTGATGTCGGTGATCCGGCCGCCGCTGATGTGGGCCTGCACCTGGACGTTCCCCCGCTTGGTCGGCACGACTGGGCCGGCGGCGACGGTGGTGGAACCGGACCGTGCGACGGTGCCCCGTGACGTCGCCGCCGCGCCGGGGCCGGCCTCCACGCCCGGCGCGCTTGCGCCGCCAACGGTCTCGGCCGAGCTGTCGGGTCCGGTCGACGTCCGGTAGCTGAAGAGAAGTACCACCACGGCGATCGTGGCGAAGAACCACATAGTGATCATGCGCATACCCAGAACGCTCTTACGCAGCATCGTGTTCATGACAAAGCTCCATTCGGAGTTGGCGTCACCGCGATGGGGCCAGCGGCAGACGCAAGCACCGTCAGGCGCTCAAAAGATCAAAGGAAAAAGTCTCTGCCCGGTGTCGGCCGCGGGGCGAGGGCCTCTTCGCGGCGCCGGGACCATGTGTAACGACCGGCGGCCCGCCATCATTCCGACCCGGGCCCGGTGCACCAGCCCTGGATGGGGCCAGGTACTCGGTCGTACGGGAGATGTAACGACCCGGGCCCGGCCACGATTCCGCCCCCAGGATGCCGCCGGTCACACCTCGAAACCGGACACCCCCACCCACCCGGGCAGCCACCGGACGACCCGAACCGGACACCCGCACCAGATCCCGCACCTGGCGGTATCCGCGCGCACCGGACACCGCCACATCCGGGACATCGAGTCGATCACGCTCAGCCAGCACCAAGCCGGCCGCACGGGCGGACCCGGACCACCACACCCCCCACCGCAATCGCCGATTCTGCCTGTCTACCGGTTTGGCGGCCTGGTCGCGGCGGTCTCTCGTGGCCTCGGCTGGCCCCTCCTGTCCTCGCCCAATGGCACGCTAATGGCACGGTTGGCGAGACAAATCATCATCTACGCATGCGTGTTGCAGCGGGAGCCGAAGCCCAGCCGTTCGAACTGGCGCTCTTCGCGCTTTTGGTCATCGTCCTTGGCCTCATCTCCGTTCGCCAGGGCTACGTGTACCGGCGGCCTCGGTCCCGAGGCAAGGGGCCCCTCCTCCCTGCCTGGGCTCCGGGGGCTGGTCGCCTCGCCATCCAACGGCAACTCTGCGCGCCGGCTGGGCAACGGCTGCCGTCGGCATCGCTCTGCTACTTCTCGCGGTGTACCGGCAGTTGTCGGCGTAGCTGGAGCTTGGACCCCGGAGCGCCAGTTTGGAAGAGCGCGCTCAACCGACCGCGATGCCCGAAACGCCTGCAGCCGGTCGCCGTCCCGATTGCGTCTCGTGCCCCCCTCGTGACCGCTACGCGCCACGGTTACTGGCCCATGGATGGCCCGTGGTGCTCTTGTAGTCCTCGAACTCCCATAGCCCGATGCGAGCGAGCTTCTCGACAAACCCAGCCTGGCTGGTCGCCTCGACGTTCCCGATCAGCTTGCGTAGCACCGCCTCGACGGCTGTGGTTGAGAACTGTTCCACGAACAGCCAATGGCGCCCTACCAGGAAGGGCTGCCGCCGCAGCAGCTCTGCCAGGGCGGCCGGCGTGCAGGCAGCCACCAAGTACTGCTCTTCGCCTGCCTCCCCGACGGCCCCGACGTACACCTCCACTAGTTGGAAGGCGTTCGAAGGATCGAAGGGTTCCCCTGATTCCACGTCTGGGAAGAGCACCCGCCGGACTTCTGCACGCATTGTGGCAAGTTACCGCCAGCGTTCTAGCGACTCACGCGGTGGGGACTACACCGGCCGTGCTCCCCCACCGGATCGGTCACTGGATCAGCCATGCCGACCGACCGGAGTGATGAGTTGTCGCGCCCGCACCCGTCACACCTAAGACGGGACACGACGAGGCGGAAGGATGACGTGATGAGTGCGGACACGCGGCTGGAGGAGCTGGGCGTGAGCGGTTTGGGCGGGAGCGGCCTGGGCGAGGTCGACGAGCGGGCGTTCTCGGGGCTGGCGGAGCGGTATCGGCGGGAGCTGCACGTGCACTGCTACCGGATGCTCGGGTCGTTCGAGGACGCCGAGGACACCGTGCAGGAGACGTTCCTCCGTGCCTGGCGGCGACGGGAGACCTTCGAGGGGCGGTCGACGTTCCGGGCCTGGCTGTACCGGATCGCCACCAACGCCTGCCTGGACCTGCTCGCCAAGTGTCGCCCGGAGCCTGCTACCGGCGGCGAGGTGCTGTGGCTGCAGCCCTACCCGGACCGGCTGCTCGACGAGCTGCCGGCGGGCGACGCGGACGAGCCGGAGACCGTCGCCGTCGCGCGGGAGACGATCGAGCTGGCGTACATGGTCGCAGTCCAGCACCTCGCGCCGCGCCCGCGGGCCGTGCTGATCCTGCGGGACGTGCTCGGTTGGCCGGCGAAGGACGCCGCGGAGCTCCTCGGCGACTCCGTGAACTCCGTGAACAGCGCGCTGCAGCGGGCCCGCGCCGGCATGCGGGAGCACCTGCCCGCCGAGCGGCAGGACTGGACCGGCGGGCAGGAGGACGCCGGGACGCGCGAGCTGGTGCGCCGCTTCACCGACGCCAGCCTCGCCACCGACATCGACCGGGTCGCCGCACTACTGCGGGACGACGTCCGCTGCTCGATGCCGCCCACGCCGGGCTTGTACGTCGGCCGCGACGCGGTGGTGAACGACTGGGCCGAGAGCGGCTTCGAGGACTTGGAGGGCCTGCGCGCCGTCCCCACCTTCGTGAACCGGCAGCCCGCCGTGGCCTTCTACCTGTGGCGGGAGGGGGAGCGCGCATACCTGCCGCTGACGATCGACGTCCTGCGCGTCACCGGCGGGGCGATCACCGAGATCGTCATCTTCCACGACGACCAGTTCCCGCGGCTCGGGCTGCCGGAGCGCCTGCCGGCGGACGGCACGGAGTAGTCCCGGTGCGGACGCTCGCGCTGGGCGCTGGCGAGCGTTCGGCGGTGGTCGCGGCGGAATGGCGTGACGCATTCGACGTGGTCACCCGCGGGCGGGTGCAGCTGGAGCTGCGCGACGGCCAGTCCGGGTCGGTCCTCGGACGCGCCGCCGGGTTCTGGCTCCGTGGCATCGGCGTCGCGGCCCGCGCAACCCCGGCCGTCGCACGGCGACGATGCGCATCGTCACCCGCAGAGGGCCAGGACCGTCACATGCCGGTCAGCACACCCCGTACGCCACTTGCCGAATGATGGAGGCACGACATGAACAGCGTGAATGACAGCGGGGCCGTCGCGGGCCCGGCATCGGGCCAGTCCAGCCACACCCACCGACTCCGCGGGCTCGCCGTCACCGGCTTCATTGCCACGCTCGCAGCGATGGTGGCCACCACCTTCGCCGCTGCGCTTGCCCAGGTCGTTGGCGTCGACTTCGAGGTCCCCGATGGTGGCGAGACGATCCCGTTGTCCGGGTTCGCCGTGGTGACCGGCTTCTTCTCGGTCGTGGGCATCGTCATTGCCGTCGCTCTTCTCCGTTGGAGCGCTCGCCCCGCCCAGCGATTCGTGTGGACGGCAGTGTCGCTCACCGCGATCTCGTTGGTCCCGCCCCTTCTCTCCGGGGCAAACACCGCCACCATCACCGCCCTCCTCGGGCTACACCTCGTCCCTGCGACGGTGATGATCCCCACCCTGACGCGGAGCCTCCGCACCCGGACCGATTGACGATCCCGCAACGGGAGTTGAGGAGTTCTTCGACGTGGGCCACAGCCGAGCGTTGCCGTGGCAGCGTCGCCGGGAAGCCAGCCGGCTTGGGCAGCCTACGACTGCGTGGACGAAGGCCTCTTCCCCAGCGCGCGAACTGCGGTCGACGACACCGTAGCCAGTTCGGGCTGGGCAGGCAGAAATACCGTGGGGACACCCAGCGACTGGTTCATCGCGGCGAGCTGGTACTCGGTCCGAAGGTCGGTGGTGTTACGCACACCGCGGACGATCACTCCTACTTCATGGCGACGGCAGTAGGTGGAGGTCAACCCGCTCCACGCCGTAACGGTGACGGAGGTCCATTCGACCGGCAGAACGGCCCGAACGGCGGCCGCTCGCTCCTCTTCGTCGGTGCCCGGATGCTTGCTGCTGTTGACCGCGACGAGCACGACCACTTCGTCGAAGAGGTCGCGTGCCCGCTTCACCACATTCAAATGCCCTGGGGTGAAGGGATCAAAGCTGCCGGGGTAGACGGCTCGCACCTGTACGCGACCGGGGGTGCGTGCTATCGAACGTGGCCCTGCCGATGGTTCGAGTGTCACGGCTGCAAGACCCGCTGCGGATCGCGGATGACCTGCTCAGAGGCCAGTGGGGCCCAAGAGGCGAACAGTTCCCGGAGGTAGGTACCGTGCCGGTCCGCCACCGCAGGATCGTGCTCGATGACGGCGTGGGTAAGGCCTGCGGCTTGCACTTCACTGCTGCAGCCGAGCACTAGTCGTTCGCTGACTCGACATAGGTGGGCGTACAGGTTGCCCCCGGGATGCGCGATCTGCTCAGCTCCATGCCGGCGGAGCCAGACCCGCACGCCTTTGTCGGTGCTCATGGCCCGACTGTAGGTATCGGCTGGCGGATTCGCTGGCCCCTGGGTGTGGGCAATATGTCACAGCGCCGTGGATACGACTGGCACTCGCCTGGCTGAGGGTCGGCAAACCCAGCACCTCAACGCCACCTGGTTTCGGTGTTGCGCGTGGCACGAGCATGAGGACGGCCACCGCGTTGATCATCGATGACTTGTGAGGACAACCGAAGATCGTGCGGTGGCGTGGGCCAGGGCGTAGGCCCCGCCGGGTGGCGGGTCATCCCGAACGAGGCCGTGACGCGTGTCGCGCGCCGAATCGTGCGGGCGGAGCCGCGCCGGACCGCCGTGGATCGCCTGGCGAAGCGACAGTCCCAACCAGCCCTCGTTTGCCTCCGCCCAGACAGGGAAGGCCTGCGGCGCGGCCGCAGGCGAGGAGACGTGATGATCGAGGTCTGCCGAACCATCCGCACCCCGCCCGAGCGGATCTTCGCTGTGCTTGCGGATGGGTGGAGCTACGCAAGCTGGGTCGTCGGCGCCGCCCACATACGTGCAGTCGACGACGGCTGGCCCGCAGTGGGTACCCGAGTCCGTCACCGGGTGCGCCCATGGCCGCTGCAGATCGAAGACCAGACAGTGGTACGCGAGATGGAGCCGGACCGACTACTGGAACTCGACGCGCACGCCGGGCCGCTCGGGATCGCTCGTGTCCGCTTGACATTGGAGCCGGTCTCGGCCACCGTCACCCGCGTGCGGATGGGCTGGAGGGCGGCCGCAGGGGTCGCCCGCTTCGTCCCGGAGGCCGTGCTGTCGCTGATGCTGCGCCCGCGTAACTCGGAGACACTGCACCGTGTGGAGGACATCGCCATACACCGACAGCTCCCTGCACCGTAGGTGAGGCCGCTGCACCCAATCACCGCCCTGGCTGGCTTTGACTGCGCGCGGCCGTCGAAGAGCTCCCCGGCGAGGCGAGCCCTCAGGGCATAGCGGACGCCGCCCGATCAGCCGGTGAAGGATTCGGGGCCGGTTGGGGGTCGCCGAGAAGAGTGCCGAGTCGCGCTTATAGCCGAGCCGGTCAGCTGCCGGCTCGGGAGCGATGTCCGGTGCCGATGTTCTCGGCAGGTGAGAACATCGCCGGCTGGCCAGCGCATTGTTGACTCCTTCGGAACCGCCGAACGAGTCCACCGAGCAGGAAGGCTCGACCAAGCGTGGCCCGTGAGATCGGAGCCCGTCAGCCCGAGGCGGCCGGTCGAAGCCCGTACCTTTCGGCCGTCCGCGCCTTGGCCTTGGCGGCCTCCACCTCGCGGTCGCGGGGAGGTGCTTTCGTCACGAGGCTGTCTACGAGGGTCCGGGTGGCCGCCGTGATAGCGCGGACTGCCTCGCCGAACGCCTCCTCGTTGGCCGCTGACGGCCGTGTCGCGCCGCTGATCTTGCGCACGTACTGGAGGGCGGCGGCTTCGATCTCATCGTCGGTCGCAGGCGGTTCGAAGTTGTGGAGCACGCGTATGTTCCTGCACATGCCTCTACCATGCCAGGCCGGGCCGACACGGTAGGTGGGCTACCAGCAACGCCCGCATTGATCCGCGGGCCGCTGGGGCGCTCAGCCGGGCTTTTCGTCGTGTTCGCCCCAGTAAGTTCTGCTTTGCCCCACGGAGCGCATGCCGATCGCGGCCAGAAGGCATGCGGTGGTGACGGCGGCGAGCAGTAGGTGGTAGCCGCCGTGCGGTAGGAGCGTGGCTGCAAGCAGGGGCGCGGCGGCCTTGGCGGTGGTCACGGGGGCGGTGAGTCGTCCGGCGATGGTGGCGTAGGCGGTGGTGCCGTAGCGGTCGGCGAGGAGAGCTGGGGCGGCGAGGCTGGCGATGCCGAAGCCGAGTCCGAATCCGGTGACGGTGATGACGGCGCCCACCCGGCTGCCCGCGGTGAAGGGCATGGCGAGGACAGCGACCGCCTGGATGGCGAAGACCGTGGCGACGATGGTGGTGACCGTCAGCTGGCGTCGGGCGCCGGTGAGGACGAGTCGTCCGGTGACGGACAGGACCCCGAGCAGGCCGGCGACGGTGGCGGCGAAGGTGGCCGGGTGGCCTCGGTTGGTGAGGTAGCCGACGAGGTGGACGCCGATGGTGCTGGTGGCGGCGCCGTGCGCGATGAGGGCGGCGGCGAGGATCCAGGACCCGGGATCGCGCATCGCGGCGCCGGCCGCGGTTCGCCGCAGGGTGTGGTCAGATCGCGCCGCAGGGGTGGGTGATGTGACGTGCGGCGGTGTGCGGATGGTGAGGGCGTGCAGGGGGATGGTCACCGTGCCGTGGATGGCGGCAAGGGTGAGTAGCGCGTCGCGCCAGCCGAGGTGCGCGACCAGCATGCCGGTGAGGGGCATGAAGATGGTGCTGGCGAACCCGGCGACCACGGTGACCGCGAGCAGCGCGGCGGGGCGTCGGGCGGGGGTGAACCAGGAGATGATGACCGCGAATGCGGGTTCGTAGAGGACCATCGCGCCGGTGATGCCGATGCCGATCATGACGGCGTAGAGCTGCCCGATGGTCTGGACCTGGGACCAGGCGATCAGGAGTGCCGTGGCGGTGATCGAGCCGGCGGTCATGAGGGCTCGTCCGCCGCGCCGGTCGAGCCACCTGCCGACCGGGATGGCCATCAGCGCGCCGGCGAGGACGCTGGCGGTCAGCGCTCCGGTGACCGTTGTGGTGGACGCGTCGAGGCTGGCGGCCATCGGGCCGAGCAGGACCGCGTAGGCGTAGTAGAGGGTGCCGTAGCCGATGGTGGAGGTGATGGCGAGGGCGGCGACGATGCGCCACCCGTGGCGCCCGCCGACCTTCGGATCGGCGGGCACCATGGTGGTGGTCATCAGCCGGCGCAGCAGCCGCCGGTCTGGCCGCTGGTCGGGGTGTCGAGGCTGATGAGGTTCAGCGGGGCGGACAGCAGGCCGCCGGAGAGCCGGTGGCCAGACCCTTGCCGGCCGGCTGGGCTGCCGGGGCGGGGCCGCAGCAGCTGTCGGTGCCGGTGGAGTCGGCGGGGTTGCTGTTGCAGACCCCGGTTTCGGGCAGGTCGAGCTGGACGTCGCGGGCGGCGTCCCAGTCGCCCGCGAGTGCGGCGACGACGGAGCGGACCTGCTCGTAGCCGGTGGCCATGAGGAACGTCGGCGCGCGGCCGTAGCTCTTCATGCCGACGGCGTAGTAGCCGGCCTCGGGGTGACCGAGTTCGGCGGCGCCGTGCGGGGGCACCGTGCCGCAGGAGTGCTCGTTCGGGTCGATCAGCGGGGCGAGCGCCCGGGTGGCGCCCATGACCGGGTCGAGGTCCAGGCGCAGCTCGGCGGCGATGGAGTGGTCCGGGCGGAAGCCGGTGGCGGCGACGATCCGGTCGACCACAATCTGCTCGTCGCTGCCGTCGGCGTGCCGGACGACCACGGCGACCCGGCCGTCGGTCGGGGTGAGCGCGTGGACGGAGAAGCCGGTGAGCAGCCGGATGCGGCCGGCGTCGACGTGCTCGTGCAGCCGGGAGCCCAGCGCGCCGCGGGCGGGCAGTGCGTCGGCGTCTCCGCCGCCGTAGGTGCGGGCCGGGCTGGCCGAGCGGATCGCCCAGGTCACCTCGGTGCCCGGCTCGGTGGCGGCCAGCTCGGCCAGGGAGAGCAGGGTGTTGGCGGCGGAGTGGCCGGCGCCGACGACGAGGATGTGCCGGCCGGCGAAGCGGTCCCGGTCGGCGCCGAGCACGTCTGGCAGTGCGTGCTCGAGGAACGCGGCCACGTTCTTCTCGCCGCGGGCGGGCAGGCCGGATGCGCCGAGGACGTTGGGGGTGCCCCAGGTGCCGGATGCGTCGATGACCGCCCGGGCGAGCAGCTCGTCACCGTCGGCGAGGCGGACCAGGAAGGGTGCCCGCTCGCGCCCGGCGCTGCGAAGCCGGTCCAGGCCGAGGCGGCTGATCGCCTCCACTCGTGCGCCGTACCGAAGGTGCGGCTTGAGCTGCGGCAGCTCCGCGAGGGGCTGGAGATAGTCGGCGACCAGCTCCGCGCCGGTGGGCAGGGCGTCGTCGGCCGGGGCGACCCAGCCGGCGTCGTCGAGCAGCCGGCGGGCGGCCGGGTCGACGTTGTAGCGCCACGGGGAGAAGACCCGCACGTGCCCCCACTGCCGCACCGCCGCGCCGGCGGTGTCACCGGCCTCCAGGACAAGGAAGGGCAGGCCACGGTCGTGCAGGTGGGCGGCGGCTGCCAGACCCACCGGGCCCGCGCCGATCACCACGACGGGCAGCTCGTCCAGGACGCTCATCGGAAAACTCCTCTGTGTCGAAAAATGTCGAATCAAGAAAGTGCAGTTGTGTCGGGGCAGGCGGAGCCGAAGAGGCTCAGATGACGGGGCTGCGGCGCTCGAGCAGGACGACGTCGCGCCACCGGCCGTGGTGCCGGCCGACCCGCTCGCGGGTGCCGATGACGCGGAAGCCAACCCTCTGATGCAAGGCGAGACTGGCGGTGTTCTCCGGGAAGACGCCGGACTGGATGGTCCAGATGCCGGCGGCCTCGGTGGAGGCGATGAGGGCGTCCAGCAGCAGTCGGGCCACTCCTCGGCCCTGGGCGGCGGGGTCGACGTAGACCGAGTGCTCGACCACGCCGGCGTAGACGGCCCGGCTCGACGTCGGCGACACCGCCACCCATCCGATCACGATGTCGTCCGCGTCGACGGCCACGAGGCGGTGGTCAGGCAGCTTGACCTCGTCGAATGCCGTCCAGGTCGGCGCGGTGGTCTCGAAGCTGGCGTCGCCGCCGTCGAGGCCGGCCTGGTAGATGGCGAGGACACGATCGGCGTCGTCCGAGGTCATCGGGCGGACGGTGACGTCGACCATCAGCAGGCTCCGATCGGGTTGGGGGCCGGGCGGCCCATGACGACGTCGGCGGCCGACGGGAAGCAGCCCACGCAGGCGTCGTTGATGCGGTAGTGGCGGGCGGTGCCGACCGGCTCGACGAGTACGAACCGCACCTCGGTGAGGATCTTCAGGTGTTGGGAGACGGTGGACTGGGCGAGGCCGACGGCGGTGACGATCTCCCCCACGCTCATCGGCCGGGCGTGCCGGGCCAGGTATTCCACGATCTGCACGCGGGTCGGGTCCGCGAGGGCCCGGAACCACGAGGCGTAGGTCTGCGCGGTGTCCCGGTCGAGGAGGTCGCCCACCACCACTCCTTCTATCGTCTATCGCCGATTGACGATGAAAGCCTAGCAGGTGTCGTCCCGGCGAGGTGGGCGGTGGCGACGACGAGGCGGGCGATCGCGGCCAGGGTCGCAGGGTCGACCTTGTCGGGGGTGTCGGCGGGACTGTGGTAGCCGCCCATCCCGGCGCCGATGCCGACCGCGGCGAGGCCCGCTCCGCCGTAACGGCGGTTGTCCGACGCCACCGGGCCCGCCGCGAGGTGGACGGCGGTGTGCCGGCCGGCCTGGTCGAGAAGCGCCAAAAGGCGGTGCGCGGGGCCGCCGGCCTCGACCGTTGCCGCCCCGTCCAGGCGGCCGGCGCCGTCAACGTTGATGACCAGCGGTGCGGCGCCTTCGGCGCGGAGTTGGGTGGCGTGGTGAGCGGAGCCGAGCGCGCCGACCTCCTCGCCGTCGAGCAGTGCAACGGACAACCCCACACCTGCGGGGAGTCCGGCGGCGAGGATGCGGGCGGTTTCGAGGACCACGGCGACGCCGGTGGCGTTGTCCGAGGCTGCGGGCAGGCGCAGCCCCGGGTGGTCGCCGACGCCGTCGTAGTGGGCCGTCAACAGCAGGTCGCGGCCCCGGGGGCGGGCTGTCGAAGTCGGGCGTGGATGTTCGTGCCGGTGACGTCGTCGCGGCGAAGCGGCGTGGCCCCGTCCAGCCAGCCGTCGCCCGCGGCCGCGGCGACGAGGACGACGTGGTGGGTGTCCGGGTCGAGGGTCAGCACCGGCAGCGGCCCGGGATCCGGCCCGGCGAGCATGGTGAACTGCCAGCCCTCGGCGTCAACCGGACGACGGATCAACAGTCCGGCCGCGCCGTGGGTGTCGCGGTAGGCGTCGAACAGGCTCATCTCGGCCGGCACGACGAGCCACCGCCCGGCCGGGTCGTCCGTGCCGGCGAGGCCGAGCGGGCCGCGGGTGGTGTCGGCGGTGTCGGCGGAGGCGGGGTGGATCGCGACCTGCCGGCCGAACACCAGCTGCTGCGAGCCGTTCCGGTCGCCCCAGGTGACCGCCGGCGCCTCGTACACCTGCGGCACCCCGCGGACCGGAAAATCCTCGGTGCGCACCTCAGCGTCAAGGGCGGTGAGCTGGTCGGCGAGCCAGGCGCGGGCCGCCGCGCCGCCGGGCGAGCCGACGCGTCGACCTGCCAGGGGGTCGGAGGCGAGGGTGGCGATGGTGGCGGTCATCCGGTCGGTGCTGACCTGATCGAGCAGGCCTGCGAGGTCGGTGCGGGTGGTCATGAGCAGCATCCCTGTCCGGTGGCGATCGCCTCGGTCTTGGCCTGGGTCCCGCAGCACGAGTCGGCCTGCTGTGCGGCCTGCCGAGTGCCGCAGCAGGGGTCGCTGCTCGCGGTTTCACCGGCCGGCGGGAGGATCGCGCCGACGCCCTGGGCGGGACTGCCGCAGCAGGCGCCGGAGCCGGTGACCTGCAGGGCGGCGGCGGGGTCGCCGGCGAAACCGCCGACGGTGGGGCTGTTCTCCGACATGTCGAGTCCTCTCCTCAGCGGGGGCTGATCAGCGGGTAGACGGTGGTGCGGGTGCGGTCGTAGCGGCGCTCGGCCCGCTGGGCGGCGGTGGACACCTGGGCGCAGGACTCGCAGAACCGGACACCGGACAGCGGCTTTGGCCCGCGGCGCGGAAAGCCGAACATGGGGAGCCTCATTTCCACGGGACGCCCTGTCTTGACGTCCGTCTAAACAGAGACTTGCACGCTAATTAGAGAGATGTCGACCTAGAGGCATGTCAAAGCAGCAGGCGCCACTCCCCCTCGTCGACCTCAACGCCGACACGCCGTGCTGCCCCCACTGGCGCAGCGCCGGGTCCCGGCCGAGACGGCCGCTGCGCTCGCGCCCGCGTTCAAGGCCCTCGGCGACCCGGTACGGCTGCAGCTGATGTCGATGATCGCTTCCGCCGAGGACGGCGAGGCGTGCGTGTGCGACCTGACGCCGGCGTTCGACCTGACCGGACCGACGATCTCCCACCATCTCAAGACGCTGCGCGAGGCAGGCCTGGTGGACGCCGAGCGGCGAGGCACCTGGGTCTACTACCGAGCCCGGCCGCAGATCCTGCGCCAGCTCGCCGGCCTGCTGTCGATCGAGCCGACGGCCGCGGCGCAGCGGTAGACCACCGCCGCACCGTGCGGCGCCTTGTGCTGTCGCGCAGCCACCCTGTCAATGCCGACTCACACTCGCATCGCTGACCCTACGCCTGCTGGTGTCCTCGCCGGTGCCTCGTGATCCGGTGCCGTTGCTGTCTGTCACTTCATCTGGCGGAACTGCGGATCCCGAACCAGGCCATCGGTCGCAAGGACCACGAAATCAGAGCTCACTTCGCCATCCTCCATCCGAGCGATAGCTGCCGACCTTAAATAAGGTCAACGGTAAGCCGTTCGCTGGACCTGGAATGGGTGCGCAATCGCCAGCCCGTCGAGCACGACACCGACCGAAATCGAAGCCGTCGCCCTCGTCTTGCAAGGCACATTAGGCCAGCACCGTGTCGCCGGCCCAGTCCAGCCGACTGCCAGTGGCACGGCGTTCGGCGTGGCGGCGTCGAACCTGGCCGCGGCGAACATGCCGAGGCAGTGGTCGACCCTGCGCGTCATCTTCGACCCATGGACTGGATGTGATGCAAAGATCGGACCGAGTCAGGTATGCCGCAGGATGGCATGGCGCAGCCCTATCGCCATCGCGACCGCGGCCATCCCACCGCTTTGGGATCGGGCAACTCGCTGTCGCCGAAGGTCTCGTCGATCGCGAGCCCGAACAACTCGTCCTTGTTCTTGACGTACCAGTAGATCGAGGTCGTGGCGGGGTCCCCGAACGGCGGCCCATTTGGGCGGCCCCCTGTCCGGCGACACCTGGCCGCAGCCGTTGCTACGGGTCTTGCTTCCTTTCCGCTTGCTCGGCTGCCGATCGCGCGGCCGTCCGGGCGGTCAGTAGCGGTCGAGGTTCTGGCTGGGTGCCATCACGATGCGCGGAGAGGCGGCCGGATCCAGCCACTCCAGCACCCGGAGCAGGTTGGACTGTGCCAACGAGACGCAGCCGGCGGTACCGCCGCTCCCCGAGACGTGGAGGAAGATGCCGCTGCCGCGGGCCGGGGTGGCTGCCCTCACCGGGATGTTGTAGTTGATGACCGCGAAGTAGTTGTACTGCGGCACGGTCTGCCACAGCGCCTCGCTGTACCCGCCCGGGTCCGTGCCATGCACGAAGCTGTTGTACGTGGGCGAGCTGGGATTCTCGTCCCAGTAGTCGTTGGCCACGAGATGGTGGTAGCTGTACTTAACGCCAGGGCTGGCAAGCACGCCATACATGGTGGAGCCGATGCTGTAGACACCCGTGGGCGTCGTGGGGACGCCCTCCACATGGCTGTCGCTGAATCCCTTGGTGCCGATCCGCGCGCTCATCACCCCGAACTCCGGCCGCCACACGCCGTTCACCTTTTCGAACGTCTCGAGGGACGCGACGCTCGTACCGTAGCCGCTGCTGTAGACGACGATGAGCTGGCGGGTGCTGGCCGGAATAGTGTGTAGCCGCGAGGCGATGTTGCTCGATGCGGCCGGCGTCGCGGCCGTGCTGGTCGAGACGTGCGACGGCGACCGGCTGAGAGACGGCTTCGTGGGCAGGCTCACCGAAGTCGACGGGGACCGGCTCGCCGAAGGCGACGGGGACTGGCTTGCCGAAGGCGATGCGGAGGGACTTGCGGACTCAGTCGGTCCGGGAGCGCCGGTCACCGAGGTATCGACCGGAGCCGACCCGGCGTCCACCGCGCCGTTCCGGCCCGGATCTGCGCAGGACGTCAGTCCGAGCCCGCTAAGCAGCGCCACCGCGACGACACCGAACACAGCCCGCCTGAACGGCGTTCGCATTCCTACTCCTCCAAGATTCTTGATCTCCGCCACCGCCGCAGGGAGCATAGTGCTTCCGATACCCGTGTTGCAGGCCCAGGTCGTCTCGGTTGCTGCCGTGCGGTCCGCACGCCGAGTCCATAGCGCGCAGCGCGACCCTGTTTCGTCCCGAACGCGGCTGCGGTGCACCGCTCGATGCCATCGGCTGTCGTCTCGTGTCTCTCGGCTCGGCTATGCCCCCGCTTGCTGTCGTAACGCCGATCGAGATGGCAGGTTCGTTGCCTCTTTGCTGATTCCGCGAGTGCCGGCGCCTGCAACGCATCGACTCGCGCCTCGCCGACGCCCTGGCCAGTGGCGCGCGCCGGCGATCCCTCCCACAGCGGTTGCGCCGCTCCAACATATTGATGTTGGTTTACTTTACTGCGACTATTAACTTCCTTAACAGTTGACTCCGCCGTCCCGGCCGAGCGCCCGCCACCGACCGGCCAGCCCGCTACGGCCAGACCCGGTGACCAGCCTGCTGCCTCGGCGGATCGTCTCGAATTGAACCCGCTTCCTGCGGAAAGGACCAGGACATGGCGCAACGATTGGCCGGGGTTGCATCCGGCCGGCCCCGCATCCGGTTGGCCGCCGCGTTCGCCGCGGCCACGCTCGCCGTACCCGCGAGCCTGATGGTCGGCATTCCCGCGGCATCCGCGGCCGTCGTGGGGGCCATCATCGGATACGGCGGCAAGTGTGTCGACGTTGCCGCGGCGAACCCGGCCAACGGCACCCAGGTGCAGCTCTACACCTGCAACGGCACTGCGGCACAGCAGTGGACGGTCGCCGACGACGGCACCGTCCGGGCGCTCGGCAAGTGCCTCGACGTCCCCGCTGGCGGCACCGCCAATGGCGACAAGGTGCAGATTTACGACTGCAACGGCACCGGCGCGCAGCAGTGGACGTGGACGTACGCGAGCGGACAACTGACGAATCCGGCCTCCGGCAAGTGCCTCGACGCGACCGGCCCGAGCTCGGCCGACGGCACCCCGCTGCAGATCTGGACCTGCACCGGCGCCGCCAACCAGAGCTGGACTCTGCCCACCGGCGGCGGCACCCCACCCCCATCGGGTGGGTTCACTCACCCCGGCGTACTGGTCAGCCGCGGCCAGCTCGACTTCGTCCGGGCCCGGGTGCAGGCCGGCGCGCAGCCTTGGGCCTCGGCCTACAACCAGATGATGAGCAGCTGGTATGCCAACCTGTCGCGGAACCCGGCGCCCCGCTCGGTCGTCGAGTGCGGCTCCTACTCCAATCCCAACTACGGCTGCACAGACGAGCGCGAGGACGCCATCGCCGCGTACACCGCCGCGCTCGCCTGGTACGTCACCGGTGACGGCCGGTACGCCCAGAAATCGATCCAGATCATGGACGCCTGGTCGGCGACGATCACGTCACACAGCGGCAGCAACGCCCCGTTGCAGACCGGCTGGGCGGGTTCGGTCTGGCCCCGGGCCGCGGAGATCATCCGGTACACGTACGGCAGTTGGCCTAACGTGACCCGGTTCGCCACGATGCTGCGCAACGTCTACCTGCCGATGGTCCGCAACGGCTCCAACAGCAACGGCAACTGGGAGCTGAGCATGATGGAGGCCGCGGTCGGCATCTCGGTCTTCCTGAACGACCAGGCCAGTTACGACGCGGCGGTAACCCGCTACCTTAACCGCACCCACGCCTTCATCTACCTACCCAGTGACGGCGCCCTGCCGTACACGGTGCCGGGCAGTGGGCTGGACACCAGCAGTGAGATCATCAACTACTGGCACGGCCAGTCGACCTTCGTGGCCGGTCTCGCCCAGGAGACCTGCCGCGACTTCACCCACACCGGGTACGGGATCTCCGCCATCTCGCACGTCGCGGAGACCTCCCGTATCCAGGGACGGGACCTGTATCCGCAGGTCGGTGAGCGGTTGCGGCAAGCCCTCGGCTTCCACTCCAAGTACCAGCTCGGCGAGCCGGCACCCTCCTGGCTCTGCGGCGGCAGCCTCAACCGGGGCCTCGGGCCGATCACCGAGGTCGGCTACAACGCGATGGCGAACCGCCTCGGTTTCGCGATGACCAACACTCAGACCCTGACCCTGCAGCAGCGCCCCGCCGGCAGTAACAACCTCTTCGTCGCCTGGGAGACCCTGACCCACGGCGACAACCCGTCCTGACCGTGCCGCCAGGTCCGGCCGCCGTCGAAACCGTCGGCGGCGGCCCGACCCTGCCCTTGCCGAAAACCTCATCCGCCCGGGAGCCGCTGTAAGCGGATCTTGACGGGGTCCCATGATCATCGGTATACGATCCGCCGGCGCGGTGCGGGTCCGCCCGACCGGGTTGAGCTGCGTCCCCACGCGGAACCGGTAGTAGTACTCGCGATCGGGGCGCAGGCCGGTGACCTCGGCGTGCACCGAGTGGGCGAGCTCCGGCGTGGCCGGCTCCGCGCCGGCGCGGACCACCTGCCGGAAATGCTCGTCTTCGGCCACCTGCCATGCCACTGGGACGACCCGCGGCGGCATGCCGCCCGACCCGTCTACAGCGAGCGGGTCCGGTGCCAGCCGGGTCCACAGCACCACACCGTCGGGGAACGGTCGCCGGAGGCGACGCCCAGCGTGAACGGGTTGTCAGCGAAACTGAGGCTAGGTGCGGTCCAGGCCGAGATCGCCTCGGCTTTCGGGCGGCGCCCACTCACGCGATTCGGCCCCGCCTATTCCTGATCTTGAGGGTGACGACGGCGGCGGCTTCGTGGTGCAGCCGTTTGACGAGGCTCTGGTAAGCGTCGCGGGTGATGCGGTTGGCGTCAGCTGAGTGTTGGGAGGAGTTGCGTACCACGAGGCCATGGGTCACGGAAGCGGCCCGGGACCGCGAACGCTCCGACGGCAACCCGTTCAGCTGCGAGGAGCGCCTGCGGTTCCTGGCCATCGGCAGCCTCAGCAGCAGTGCGGCCCGCGCCGGGATGACACGACCGAGCCCGGGGATATCGGGTGGGTACGTCACCAGCCCGGTCGGTAGTTTTGGCGGGTGCCCCCGCAGATTCCGCATCCCGAGCCCGGTGTGCCGGATACGAGGGGGCCGATGCGGTACGTCTGGTGGCTGGTTCGCTGTCAGCCCTGGCGGGTGCTGCGCGGCACCGTGGTCGGCACGGCGTGGATGATCGGGCTGTCGGTCCGGCCGTACCTGGTCTCCCGCGCCGTTGACGACGGGCTGCGCGTGCACGACACCCGAGCCCTGCTGCTATGGGTCGTGGCAATCGTCGTGGCGGGGGTGGGGCTGTCGTACCTGGGCATCATGCGGCACCGCACGATGACCTTCGTCCGGGAGGACGCTACAGCCCGCTCCGCGGCGGTCCTGCTGCGCCAGTTGTCCCGGATCGGCGCGGTGCTGCCGCGCCGGCTCGCCGCGGGGGAGGTCGCCACGGTCGGCGGCTCCGACATCGGCTACACGTCGCAGGTGCTGACGATGACCGGCCCGGGCGTCGGCGCCGTCATCGCGTATGCGGTCATCGCCGTCGTGCTGTGGTCGGTTTCCCCGTTGCTGGCGTTGTACGTGCTGCTGGGCGTGCCGGCGATCGCGCTGATCATCGGACCGTTGCTGCGCCGCCTCGAACGGGCGGAGTCCGTCTACCGGCACCAGCAGGGCGTCCTCACCACCCGGGCCGGTGACATCGTGGCCGGGCTGCGGGTGCTGGCCGGGGTCGGCGGCCGCGGCTTGTTCGCCCGCCGGTACGCTGCCCGCTCGCAGGACCTGCTCGCCGAGGGCTATCGGGTCGGTGCCGTCTACAGCTGGATCGACGCGTTGACGGTCGCCATACCGGGGCTGTTCCTCGCGGCCGTGGTGTGGCTCGCGGCCCGGATGGCGGTCGCTGGCGACATCACGGTCGGGCAGATGGTCGCCGTCTACGGATACGTGGCGACGCTCATCGTGCCGGTCTGGTTCCTGCTCGAGGGAAGCTACGGGGTGATCCGGGGCCGCGTCGCCGCCCGCCGCATCATCGCTCTGCTCAACCTGACCCCGGACCACGTCGGCGGCCCGACCCCGCAGGACGTGGGCGGGCAGGGAAACGTACCCGGTGCCCGCCGGCCGCTGGCCAGGTCCGCGCCGGTACGGCCCGCAGACCTGTACGACCCCGCTTGCGGACTGACCGTGCGCGACGGTCGGCTGATCGGCGTGGCCGCCGACGACCCGGCCGAGGCCATCGCCTTGGCCGACCGGCTCGGACGCTACGTCGTCAGCGACGTGACCTGGGGCGGCGTGCCGCTGACCGGGATCGCACTTGACCAGGTACGCGCCCGGATCCTGGTCGCCGACCACGACTCCTACCTCTTCGCCGGGACCCTACGGAACATCCTGCGTGGCCGGGAGTCGAGCGCCGATGGCCCGGCGGCGGACGGCGACGGCCGCACCCGGGCAGGGATCGGCGACACGCTCGCCCAGAAGGGAGGCGCTGACCACCGGATCACGGCGGCGCTGCGTGTCGCGTCGGCAGAGGACGTCGCCGACGCGCTGCCAGACGGGCTCGGCACCCCGATCGACACCCGGGCCCGCACGCTCTCCGGCGGCCAGCGCCAACGGGTACGGCTGGCCCGGGCGCTGCTCGCCGAACCTGAGGTGCTGATCCTCATCGACCCGACGTCGGCGGTGGACGCGCACACGGAGGCGCGGATCGCCGAGCGGCTGCGCGTCGCGCGGGCCGGGCGGACCACGATCGTGCTCGCTACGTCACCGTTGCTGCTCGGGCACGCCGACACGGTCGCGCATCTGAGCGAGGGTCGGATCGTCGCCACCGGCACGCACGCCGAGCTGCTCGAACAGGACCGGGGCTACCGGCAGTTGGTGGCCCGGGACAGCGACGACCTCGACTTTGAAGACTTCACCGGGCCCAAGGAGGCGTTGCGGTGAGCCGGCTGCCAGTAGCGGACCGTGCCGCCGTCCGTCGGGAGATGCTGGACCTCGTCGGCCGGGACCGGCGCGCGGTGCTGGTCGTGCTGGTGTTGCATGGTGCCGCCGCGATCGCCGGACTCGCCGCGCCGTGGCTGCTCGGCAGGATCGTCGACCAGGTTGCCGCCGGCGCGGGCGTCGCCACCGTGGACCGCTTGGCGGCGGCGATCGGCGGATGCGTTCTGGTGCAGGCGCTGCTCTCCCGGTACGCCCAGTACGCCGGTCACCGGTTCGGGGAGCGGGCGGTTGCCCGGCTGCGCGAGGAGTTCATCCGCAAGACGCTCGGCCTGCCCGTCTCCGTCGTGGAGCGGGCCGGCTCCGGGGACCTCGCCACCCGCAGTTCCGTCGACGTGTCAACCGTCGGGACGACCGTCCGCGACGTCGTGCCCACCATCGTCATCGCGTCGGCGCAGCTGACGCTGCTGTTCGGGGCGATCTTCCTGCTGCACCCGATGCTCGGCCTGGTCGCGCTGGCCGGGCTGCCGCCGATCTGGGCGGCGAGCCGCTGGTACCTGCGGCGGGCCAGCTCCGCCTACCTCGCCGAGGGCGCCGCCACCGCGGAGCTGACCGAGACGCTGACGACCACCGCCGAGGGCGCGCGCACCGTGGAGGCGCTGCGCCTCACCGACGACCGGATCGTCCATGGCGCCGAGCGCATCGCCCGGGTGTGGGCCACCCGACGGGCGACGCTCGCGCTGCGGACAGTGTTCTACACGGTGGTGGAGGCCAGCTATCCGTTGCCGATCGCCGCAGTGCTGCTGGTCGGCGGATTCTTCCTGTCCAAGGGGATGGTCTCTCTCGGTGAAGTGGTCGCCGCCGCGCTCTATCTTCAGCAGGCGATCGAGCCGTTGGACCGAATCCTGCAGTGGACCGAACAGGCGCAGCGCGGCTTCGCGTCATTCGCCCGCGTGCTCGGCGTCGGCCAGGTGCCACCGGAGCCGCCCGGCAAGGCCTCCGCGCCACCCGGGGAGCGGCTCGTCGTGCGCGGCGCCCGATTCTCGTACACCGACGGCCACGAGGTCCTGCACGGCATTGACCTGGAGGTACGGCCTGGCGAGCGGCTGGCCGTCGTCGGCCCGTCGGGCGCCGGGAAGTCCACCCTGGCCCGGCTGCTGGCCGGGATCGACGCACCGCGACACGGCGTGGTCAGCATCGGCGGCTGCCCGGTCACCGACCTGGATCCCGCCGAGCGTCGCCGCCGGATCGCCCTGGTCACCCAGGAACACCACGTCTTCATCGGCTCTGTGCGCGACAACCTCGCCTTCGCCGCGCCGGACGCGTCCGACGAACAGATGCGAGCCGCGCTGGTCGCGGTCGGCGCCGACTGGTACGCCGAGCTGCCCGACGGCCTCGACACGGAACTCGGCGACGGGGCCAGGCAACTCGGGGCGGCCGAGGCGCAGCAGCTCGCGCTGGCCCGGCTGGTGCTCGCCGACCCGCACACGCTGATCCTCGACGAGGCGACAGCGGCGCTCGATCCGACCACCGCCCGGCGCACCGAGCGCGCGCTGGCGGCCGTGCTCACCGGCCGGACCGTCATCGCGATCGCGCACCGGCTCAACACCGCCCACGACGCCGACCGGGTCGCCGTGATGGAGCACGGCCGGATCACCGAACTCGGCAGCCACGACGAACTCGTCCGCGCCGACGGGGCCTACGCCTCCCTCTGGCGCTCCTGGCACAGCTGAAAGGTCCGTGCAGCAACGCCCGGGCCGGCTCGCCGTCGCGCCCTGCTCGCCCGATCTCCTGCAAGCTCCCTCTTCATATCCATTCCTATAGGTAGACACGTCCGAGCCCGCGAACTCATCGGCCGGTGGCTACACCCCCGCTCGGTTTTGATCGTCTCCAGCCGGGACCCTGACCGACCCGGTCAGCCGCGCCTACCGGGACCGCAAGCGCGCCGAAGACAAACGCCGCACGCCGCGCTGATCTGCCTGGACCGCCGCCGCTTACCGCGTGCGAAACAGGACCACCGCCGCAGCGAGAAGACAGCCCAGGTGACAAGTCACGGCGCCGAGGAGAAAGGGGAAGTACCACCACCCGTAGAGGTCGTGGGTGTACTGCCGGTGCGCGAGACCCATCGGCCCGACGAGCGGCGTGCAGAGGACTATCACGATGATCAGCGCGGCAGCGGGAAGCACCATTGCGATGTGCTCGTTGTGGTAGGCCCGCCCCCTGAGTAGGTAGCCCAGCGCCGCAGTGATGAGGGAGAGGACGGTCAGGGCGCACCCGAGCAGGAACGGCAGCACGGACTGGTCACCGGCCTCGCCGGTGAAGGGGAACGCGCGGACCTGCGACACCGCCGAGGCGAAGATCTCGTCCATCCGGGCGACCAGCACTCCGGTCACCACCACCGCTGTCCCGGCCAGGGCGGTTGCCAGCCAGACCAGTCCCAGGCCGACGCGGCGGGCACGATGGGTGGGTTGAGGGGACGCCGGTACGGTGACGGGCACCGATCGACGCTAACAGGCGGTGTGGGGTGCGCGATCACATGCGCTCCGGGTGGACCGCACTTCCCCCGGGCGTTGGTTCGGGCCGATTCCGCTCGGTTACGTGCGGCTGGCGACGAGGTCACCGGCATATGCGTCGATCACCGTCTGCCAGGCGCTCGTGGTGTCGGTGACGGCGGTGACGGCCTGCCGAACCGCGGTGTGGAAGCGCCACAGGTCCACGTCCAGGTGGTCTCGGTTGAGGCGGTAGCGGTCTTCGGTGTGCTCGATGATCGTCAGCCCGCAGGCGGCCCGACGAGCAAGGCGTGCGCCCACGGGCGCATTGACCGCGGTGCGAGATCGTCATCTGACCGAAGATCTGCAACGCTTCCAGCGTGGCTGTCGTGTCGTTGAAGCACTGCCGGCCCCCTGCCGGTGGTCGTGCACCGCCTGCTCGGTTTCCTGCCGGCGGGTGCACCTGGCCGGGGGCGATCGTGGGCCGGTCGGCTTACAGTGTGGGAATGTGGGAGTCTGTCGCGGCGTCGGTGGCTGGCATGATGGGCGCCGTGGCCGCGGCTGCTCCGGTGCCGCCACCGGCCCCTGCGGTGGACGCCACGCCGGTGCTGACGTCGACACCGTTCGGCGCGCTGCCCGAGCAGGGGGTGACCCACACCGTCACGATCTCCGGTAGGGGCACCCTCACGGCGACGCGGGTTACGTTCACCACCACGGCTGATCTCGACGGTGTCATCGCCCAAGCCGAGCCGGGTCGGTGTGCAGCATCCCCTCGTACCGTTGTCTGCGACCTTGGTGACCTGCTTCTGGGTGCCGCCGCGGCGGTGCCGCGGATCACGATCACCGGGCGGATCCGCCCGGGTGTGCCGCCGGGCACGCTGGTCCGCAACCGGGTCAGTGTCACTTCGGTGGAGTCCACCGCGACGGATCCCCAAATCGCCAGCAACGCCTATCTGCTTCCGGGCTCGACGGCCACGGCCACCGCCGCGGCCACAGATCCAGCGTTGGAGTCGCCGGCCGTGGCGAGTGAGGTCCGGCCGCCCGAAGGGTCGCTGCGGGTGTCGGCCGTTGCGGCGGTGATGGTCGGCGCGGTCGCGGCGGGCATTCTGCTGACGCGTCGACGGCTGCGGCGGCGTCACGGCCTGCCGCCCCCCGGCGGGCTGTAACGACCAGGCACCGGGATCCGATGTAGCAGAGGGACGGGAACGGGGCCGACGGCGGGAGTACGTCATGGGCGAACGGTGGTGGAGGCAGGCCACGCTGGCGACCGTCGCCGGGGCGACGCTGATGGTGACATCCTTCTGCCTGGACGCCGGGGCGGCGACCGCCGGGGCACAAAGCTCATCAGCGCAGGGACCCCTGCCGACCCTGCCGCCCCTGCCGAGCCCGTCGCTGACCGTGTCGCTGCCACCGGTTAAACCGCCGAAGGCGACGCTGCCGCCCATCAAGCCGCCGACGGTGAAGCCGCCGCCCGTCCCGTCGGCCACTGCGTCGACCCGACCGCCTGCGCCACCCGCGACTATTCCGCCGACGGCCGGCAAGCTACCGCGGGTGGGCGTCTCGGCTCCGCCCAGCAACGACGGGCCGATCGTAAGCCCCGGATCGGCCCCTGCGCTCATCGCTGGCGACCCCGGCGCCGACTTGTATCCGCAGCCGCCGGTGGACGCCGCCGTCACCCCACAGGCCCGCCAGGTCGCCGCGCTCAGCGACGTCCAGCACCGGATCCAGTACCTGGAAAACATTCTCGCCCGGACCCGCGGTGACCTCACCAGAGTGCAGCGCGAGCCGGACCCAGTGCTGCAACTGCTGACGTCCCTGACCGCCGGCGGGGATGCGGATGCCTCGCCCTTCGCCGTGGCGGACTCTCCGGATGTGGTGGACACCCCCACCGGTCGCGCTGTCGCCCTGTCCGGCGCGATCACCTCCGGCCAGGCCGAACTCATCCGCCGCCGGACGGAGGAGGCGCGGCTTCGGCAAGAGATCAACCGTCGCGTCCGCGCGGTGCCCGCCGTGGCGGCACCGGCCCGCACCGTCGCCACGGTCGGTGAGGGCCGGCTCGGGCGTCCACTATCGGGCCGGCTCACCAGCAAGTACGGCACCCGGCTCGACCCGTACTACCACGTGTGGCAGTTACACCCGGGCGTGGATCTCGCCGCCCCGATTGGTACCCCGATCCTCGCGGCCGCGGACGGCCGTGTGTCGCGCGCCGGCTGGTACGGCGGCTATGGCAACTACACCTGCATCGATCACGGCAGGGCTGACGGGCAGCGCCTGTCCACGTGCTACGGCCATCAGTCCAAACTGATGGTGTCGCCCGGTCAGCGCATCCGCGCCGGCCAGGTCATCGGACTGGTCGGATCGACCGGCGCCTCCACAGGTCCCCACCTGCACTTCGAGGTACGTCTCGGCGGCCGCCCAGTCGACCCTCTACCTTGGATCTGAGCCGCACCATCCCCTGGACGGGACGCGAGGTCGTCGGCCGGGGGCCAGGGCCACCGAAGGAACCCTTGAGGATCTGGCGCGGCGCCTGCCGAGCCAGTGTGCAGTCCTGACGCGCTCGGCCGTTCCGACGAGCGCGAAGGCCACCGCGTCTTCGGAAACACCGACTTGCCGGTGCCGGAGGACCCATCAGCACGGAGACCTCACCAGCCGGCAGGGCAAGGTTGTCGTCCGACCAAATCGGTTGGCCACCGAAGGACTTAGTCAGCCCCTGCACGGCGATTTCGACGACCGCCGACCCCTCTCTCACCTGATTGCTGCCTGACCTCGCGGCGACACGCCCTCACGCAACAACCTTTTTTGGGTCTCCCGTTCCGCGACGCAATGTGGGCTAGGCAAAGAGGCATACGTCTCGATAGCGTGCGGTTAACCTGCCGGTAACAAAGGTGTCGCGCATCCCATGACCACAGCGATCGAGCCAGAGCTCGTCCGCCGGGCCGCCGCGGGCGACCGGGCTGCGGCGGCGGCCCTGCTCGCCGACCTGCGGCCACGGCTCGTCCGCTACTGCCGGGCCCGGCTGGGCCGCATCGGCGGGGTGCACACCACGGCCGACGACGTCGCGCAGGAGGTGTGCCTGGCGGTGCTGAAGGCCCTTCCCCGCTATCGGGAGCAGGGAAGGCCGTTCTCGGCGTTCGTCTTCGCTGTCGCCGCGCACAAGGTTGCCGACGCCCAACGGGCGGCAGTGCGGGGCTCCGCCGTCGCTATCACCGACACCTCACTGGAGCGACCGGACGCCGCGCCGGGGCCGGAGGAACAGGCTGTCGCGACGGATCTGGCCCGTCGGCTCTTTGTGCTGCTGCACCGCCTCCCCGACGTGCAACGGGAGATCATCACGCTGCGGGTGGCGGTCGGTCTCACCGCTGAGGAGGTCGGCGCGATCCTCGGCATGTCGGCACCGGCCGTACGGGTGGCCCAGTCCCGAGCCCTCGCCCGACTCCGTGCCCTTGCCGGCGACGGACACGACGAGGTGGCGGCATGAGTGAGCACTGGCCCGACGGTGGCGAGGAGCCGGACCTCACCACCGTCGCCCACGACGACCTGCTCCTCGACGTGCTCGGAGGAGGCGGCGAATGGCAGGCCGACGCCGATGGCCTGACCGCGATGCTGGCCACCTGGCGCGCCGACCTCACCGCCGACGAGGAACACGCCGACGTGACGGGCACCCATGGCCTCTACGGCCGGACGGACGTCCACCATCCGGTCGACCGGGTTCGGGCCGATACCACCTCCGGGCACCTCCTCGCCTCGGCCCCGTCGCGACCGTTCATGCGGCGGGCCCTGCGGCTGGCCGTCGCTGTGGCCGCAGCCCTCGTGCTGGTGACTGCGCTGGGGGTCGGCAGTCGCAACGCCGGGCCGAACAGTCCGCTCTGGCCGCTGACCAAGGTCCTGCATCCCGAGCGAGCGGAGGTACGCGATACCGAGCGGACCATTGCCCGCGCCCGCGCCGCCGTCGCAGCGCGACGGTTCGAGGCGGCACGGCAATTGATCGATCAGGCCCTGCAGGATCTGACCCGGATCACCGACACGGCCGAGGCCGCCCGCCTGCGCGCGGACATCGACGCCGTCCTGGACAACCTGACCGCTCAGGCCGGTTGCCCCACCTTGCCCCGGTGCGCGATCATCCCGACGCCGTCGCCGGTCGCCTCGACGGCCAGTGGTCCCCACGCAGCCCGCAGCTGGGCGCCGGGAACGATTACCTCGGCGCCGCGTCCGGCCGCACCTGCCCCCTCATCCAGCTTCCGCTCCAGACCCTTGTCGCCGGTGCCCGAGCTTCCCCTGCCGCCGGCGCCGGCCCCATCGGTACTGCTGCCGCTGCCCACCGGAGATCTGCTCGGCTGACCGGCTCCCTGGCATCCCCGATGGGCGCCTCCGACACCACCGGTTGGACTGTCGGTCGTGGCCCGTTTTCCTCTCGCGAGCGGGTCGCAGGCGGGGACCTGGCAGCGGATGCAGCCATGGGTGTCAAGCAGGGGCGGCCCGGGTGTCAGCGGCGGAGGCTGTCGATGTGCCCGTTGGCTTGGAATGTGCCGTTCGTGGCCGGTTGCGACCAGTAAGGGCGGACGGTGCGCTCGGGTTTGCCGATCCGCGCGGCGATGTCCGCTGGGTGTAGATCGGACTGGACTACCCGGGTTGACGCGGCGGGGCGGAACGGACGGCGGTCAGCAACCGCTGGAGATCTGCGTGCCGAAACTGATAGAAGGGCCCGATCGGCGTAGGACGCGGGTGGTGTGACCTGCGCGTTACGAGATCAAGCTGCCCGCCTCGGTCTATCTGCCCTAACCCCGCCTGGCCTGCGGAAATCCGTCTTGGCACTTCTCAGTGTCGGTGGTCGCGGTCCGCCCTCCTAGAACTAAATGAGGACTGATGCAGTGCCGCTGCCGCCATCTGGTCCGTAGATTCCCAAGACCGCTCCGCAGTCGTTCGGCAACGTCCGCGTCGCCCTGGTCGCCGCGCTCTCGGCAACTGGACCGGTCCCGGCTCGTCCGGAGCGGGTCGCCCCGGTGGCTCCCAGGCGTGGCTCCCCGTTAGTAGGCGCTCGTGACGGAGGTCACCGGCCGTCCAGCGACCAGCCCTGTTCCCAAGCCAACCGGCACTGCAGCGGCTTGAATAGCGGTGTGCATGTCAGCAAGGACGGGCGGAGTTGGCGCATCGGCGCCGCTGACGATGTGGACTGGATCGCCGGTCACACCACTGCCGGTATCTCGATCACCACCGCCATCCCGGCCATCTTCGACGCCTACGCCACCACGTACCAGGCCGACGACGTCACCGCCGCCGCCTACGAGCACGCCTTGGTCGATGACCTCAGCACGCACACCGCCGACCAGCCGTGGTGGCTGGCTTACCTCGACACCGGCGCCCACGACGTCGTCTTCCCCCGTGCCCCCAGGGTGTCGCTTTACTGGAACTGGCCGTACGTGCTGGTCGAGGCCGGCCCCGAGCAAGCCCTCACCTGGCGGACCGGTCACATGCGCCACGGCCGCGGGTCGCTACCCGACCTGTTCTTCCCCGCCGACCGATCATGGCTGGTCTCCGCACTCTGGGACGACACCTGGACCTGCGTCGGCGGCCCGGAACCGCTGATCCGCACCCTTCAAGGCGACCCTGTGGCTAACGCCCGCCGGATCCGACCCGACGAAGACGCGCTGCCGCCGGGGCTGACCCGCGAGTGACGTCCAACGCTCAAGCCCATCGCGCCACCACCTCTGCCGGTCAAGCTGTGGACCAGCAGTCTCCTGCCAAGCCTCGCGTGATGCAGGCAAGCCACCGACGCAGGGACACTTCGATATTCAGCTCAGCCGGCGTTCCCCTGTCAGCCTCCAGAGGAAGTAGCCCTTGAGGCAGGCTCTGAATGACCTCGGCGACCGCTGGTGCCCCGCGCCTCGCCGCCATGCGTGGCTGGCTGGGTAGGGTGGGTGGCTGTTGCTGTCCGGCGGGAGGCACACGATGAGCGAGCAACCGTCGAGGCCCACGTTCGGCCTGGACGACTTCGGGCTGGACGACCGGATGCGACTGTTCGGTTACGTCACGGCGGAGAACCGGTTGGCTTACCTGTGGCTGCTGCGGGCCTTCGACTCGGCGCGGTCCAGCTACCACGTCGTGCTGCACACCTCTGACGTGGCCGCGGCGCTGGCAGCGCTGCACGAGGCGAACGCGGACTGCCCGGATTTGGCGCAGGTGGACCTGCCGCGGCTGCTCGACGCCCTGGTGGACTGGGGGGTGCTCGACCGGGGGCAGGACGGTTCCCGGGCCACGACGCTGGCGGAGTACCGCAACCGGCACTCGGTGTACCAGTTCACCGAGGCGGGGTATCGGGCCCACCGGGCGGTGGAGGCGGTGTTGTCGGCGAGCATGGACGACTCGACGCTGTCCCGGCTGGTCTTCGCCGATCTCCTGGCCGACCTGAACGCGCTCGCGGTGGCCAACGAGGCCGGTGACGCCGAGGAGGTGTACCGCAAGTTCGACCGGCTGGACCGGGCGCTGGCCGACATCGCCGAGCGGGCCGCCCGCTTCTACCACATGCTCGGCGACCTGGGACGGACCAACGACGTGCGGCCGGAGGCGTTCCTCGCACACAAGGACGCGCTGCTGGCTCACCTGCGAGACTTCCACGACGAGTTGCAGCGGTACACCCCCCGGCTTCGCGCGGCGGTGCACACGGTGGAGGCGACCGGGCTGGACCGGCTGATCGAGGCGGCCGCCGAGGCAGACGAGCGGCTGTTCCACACCCCGGTGCAGCGGCTGGAGGACTGGCGGCGGCGCTGGGCGGGGCTGCGGTCCTGGCTGGCGCCGCCGGGTCCGGAGCAGCTCAGTGAGGCGGATCGGCTGTCGGACGCCACCATCGCCGCGATCGGTGACGTCCTCGCCCTGTTGCGCCGGGTCACCGAGGCTCGCCGTGGTGGGGTGAGCCGGGAGTCGCAGCTGCGGCACCTGGCCGCGTGGTTCACCCACACCGGCACCCAGGAGGCCGCGCACGCCCTGTTCGACGTCGTGTTCGGCCTCGGCGCTCCTCGCCACATCGGGGTGGCCCACCCGGATCCGGAGGCGATCGCGAGCCGGCTGTCGTGGTGGGAGGCGCCGGCGGTGGAGCTGTCCCGCACCCTGGTGGCCACCGGCCGGGCACCGGGGCAGGGTCGGGGACGGCCGGCCCGGCTGGACCGGGTCGACGACCGTCGGCAGCGGCTGCGCGGCGACCAGCTCGCCCGCGAGCGCCGGTTGGCCGACGCGGCGACGGCGCTGGCCGCCGAGGGGGGCACCGACGGCCGGTTGGACACCTCGCAGACCCAGGTCCTGCTGCGCCTGCTCGACATCGCGCTGGCCGCCCGGATCGGTGGCGCCGCCACGGTGCCGCTGGCAGCCGCCGCGCACGGCGTCCGACTGACCCTCACCCCGACGCCGGGACGGTTCAGCACGGTGCGCACCGCCGAGGGCCGGCTGCATCTGGACGGGTACGCGCTGACGGTGACCACCGCGCAGCACACCGTGGTCCGCCGTCCCGAGCTGGTGCCGGCGTGACCGCGGAACCGGGTGCGCTGCGGCCGGCGGTCCACCGCTTCGCCGTCGACGTCCCGGAGTTGGAGTTGGCGGACTACCAGCGGGCTGTCCGGCTGATCCTGCGTCACCCGCTGATCACGGCGACCTGGCCCGACGAGCGGGCGCTGCCCCGGGTGCGGCGGTTCGCCGCCGCCCTGCGCCGGGATCTCGCCGAGGCGTTCGGGTACCGGCTGGAGCTGCACGGTTCCACGGCCCGGCTGGTACGGGCGAAGGACCAGCTCGACGGCACCCAGCCGGCGGTTTCCCGCACCGGGCGCCCGTTCGACCGGCAGCGCTACGCATACCTGGCGTTGTGCCTGGCGGTGCTGGGCCGGGCCGGGATCCAGATCACCCTCAGCGAGCTGGCCGACTCGGTGGCCGGTGACGCGAACCGGATCACCGGCCTGGGGCTAGATCCGGACCACGGCCCGGATCGGCGTGCGTTCGTGGACGCGGTCGGCTGGTTGGAGGAGCGTGGCATGCTCCGGCTGGCCGACGGCTCCAGCGCCGCCTGGGCCAGCGACCCCGGGGCCGGTGAGGCGCTGTACGACGTCGCGCGGGACGTGGTGTTCGCGCTGTTCCGGCCAACCCGGGTGGTGCAGCACGTCGACTCGGTTTCGGCGCTGCTCGACCGGGCGATGACCAGCAGCGGTAACGCCGAGCGCCGGCAGGCGGCTCAGGCGGCCCGGCGGGCGGTGGTGGAGTCGCCGGTCGTTTACCACTCCGACGTCGATCCGGTGGTCGCCAACCATCTGCGCGGCTCGGCGCTCGCCGCCGACCTGGCCCGGTTGACCGGTCTGCGGGTGGAGCGGCGGGCCGAGGGGGTGCTGGTGGTGGACACCGCCGGGTTCACCGGGGAGCGGTTTCCGGGCACCGGGTCGGTGGCGCAGGCCGCGGTGCTGCTCGCGGTGGAGATGGCCGACCGCGTGACGGACCCCGACGGCCGTCGGGTCAAGCGGCTCGCCCCGCCGGACGTGAACGGTCGGCAGGAGGCGCTGGTGGGTCAGATTGACGCCGGCCTGCCCACAGCCACCCTGGTGCGCCTCGACGACATCGGCCTGAGCGAGGCGTGGACCGCCGGCGACGAGGGCGGCATTGACGAGACCGACGGCGCCGGCCGGTTGCCGTTCGTCACCGACGGTTTCCTGCGTACCGCCGTCGGCGAGATCCTGCAGCGGTACGGGTCGGCGTTCGGGGCCCAGTGGCACGCCGACCCGGACCGGCTGCGCGCCGAGGCGGTGGCGCTGCTGGAACGGTTCGGCGCGGTCACCGCCGTGCCGGGCGGGGTGCTCGTCCGACCGCTGGTCGGCCGTTACCGCCACACCGTCGCCGCAGTCAAGCCCCGCGCCACGACCGAAACCCTCTTCTGACCTCAGGAAAGTGATCGTGATCGAGCATCGTGCCGTCCGCCGGTTCGCCCCGACCCGGGCCGGGATCATCAACCTGTGGGATTACCGCGACGAGGAGTTCTGCTTCGTCGACGGGTGGCTGGTGTTGCGCGGGCTGAACGGCTCCGGCAAGACCAAGGCGCTGGAGGTGCTGTTCCCGTTCGTCCTCGACGGTCGGATCGAACCGCGCCGGCTGAACCCGTTCGCCAGCGAGGACCGGACGATGAAGTCGAACCTGCTCTACCGGGGGCAGGAGGTCACCCACGCGTACGTGTGGATGGAGTTCGGCGACGGCGAGCAGTACGTGACGGTCGGCATCGGGTTGCGGGCGCACCGGCACGTTGACCGGGTGACCCGCTGGCACTTCGTGGTCGACGGCCGGGTGGGGGTGGACTTCTCCCTGCTGGACGCCGACGACCGGCCGCTGAACCGCCGCGACCTGATCGACCGGTTGGGCGCCGACGCGGTGCGGGACTCGGCGGAGGACTACCGGCACCTCGTCGATGCCCGGCTGTTCGGCCTCGGTTCGGCCCGCTACGAGCAGCTGCTGGATCTGGTGCTGACCCTGCGCAAGCCGCAGCTGGCCAAGGACCTCAACCCGGTCGAGTTGTCCCGCACCCTGCAACGGGGGCTGCGTCCGGTCGAGGACCACCTGCTGGTGGAGGCCGCCCGTTCGTTCGACGACATGGAGGCGGTCGCCCGTACCCTCGAAGGGCTGGTGGCGGCGGACGGTGCCACGGCCGGATTCCTGGCGGTCTACTCGACCTACCTGCGCACCCACGCCCGGGCGGCCGCCGACGCCCTGACCACCCGACGCGACGCGGTCGCCACCCGGTCGGCCGCACTGGCCGAGGCGCGCCGCGCGGCCGACGAGGCGGCCGAGGCGGAGTCCGCGGCCGGGACGCGGCTGCGGGCCGTCGAGGGCGAGCCCGGACGGCTCCGCGCCCACCTGGACAGCCTGAAGGCCTCGGCGGCATACCAGTCCCACGAGCAGCTCGCCGACCTGGAACGGCACGTGCACGACCTGGCCGAGGCCGCCGAACGGGCCGGCGAGGCCGTCGCCGCCGAGGAGACGGCGGCGGCCCGGCGGCGTACCGAATGGGAACGGGCGATGGTGGCGACCCGGGACGCCCGGGCGGTGGCCGACCGGCTCGCGGCCGAACTCCTGCTCGACGCCGAGACGGCCGGGATCACCTTGAGCGCCGACGACGCCGCCCCGGACGACCTGGCGGCCCGGATCATCGCACGGGCCGCCGCGCGCCGCGACGACGTGCGTGCCGTCCGCGAACAGGTGGCAGGGCACGACCAGGCCGAACGCGACCACTCCCGGGCCGCCGCCGACGCGGCCGGCGCCACGGCCGCCGCATCCGACGCCGAGCAGGCCGAGCGGAACGCCGAGGACACCGTCAGGCAGGCCCGCGAGCGGCTGCGGGCCCAGCTCGGACAGTGGGCGCAGGGCAACGCCGGGCTGCTGGCCGACGTCGCGGTTCCGGAGCTGACCGCTGCGCTGGCCGCCGCCGTGGACACCACCGGCGAGCCGGGCGCGCAGACCTTGCGGGAGGTGTACGCGCAGGCCACCGCCCCAGCGGTGACCAGGTGGCGAGATCGGCTCGCGGCGCTGGCGGCGCACCGCCCGGCGCTGGCCGACCGGCGCGCCGAGGTGGCCGCCGAACGGGACCGGATCGCCGCCGAGCACGACGACGCCCCGCCCGTCCCGGTGACCCGGCCGGCGACGCGTACCGGCCGACCCGGCGCGCCGCTGTGGCGACTGGTCCGATTCGCCGACCGGGTGAGCGGGGCCGACGCGGCGGCCATCGAGGCGGCCCTGCACGCCGCCGGGCTGCTGGACGCCTGGCTGCACCCGGACCCCGACACCGCGGCGGCCGCACTGGACGGCGACGACCTGGACGGCTACCTGGTGCCGCTCCCGCCGCACCGCCGACCGACCGGAACCACCCTCGCCGACGTGCTGATCCCCGAGGAACAGGACGACGTCCCCACCGGTCGGATCACCGAGGTCCTCGCCTCGGTGGCACTGGCCGACCCGACATCCACGGAGGTGGGCGCCGCGCCGGTGACGGTCGGGGTCGACGGCCGATACGCCCAGGGCGTCACCCTCGGCCGGTTCGCCAAGACCTCCTGCGAGTACATGGGCGCGACCGCCCGGGCATCCCGCCGCACCGCCCGGGTCGCCGAGTGCGATCGGCAGCTGGCGACCGTCGACGCCGACCTCGGCGCGGTGGACCGCGACCGCACCTCTGTCGAGGAGCTGCTGACGGCCGTGGACGCGGCCGCCGCGCAGTTGCCGGCACCCGCACCGGTCCACACCGCGCTGCGGGAGCTGGATCGGGCGGCCGCGACGCTGCGTGCCCGGCAGGAGGCCAGCGCCGCCGCCGCCGCGCGGCTCGACCAGACCCTGGCCGAGCGGGCCGCCGCGGCGGCCGCCCTGCGGCGGACGACGGCGGAGCGGTCGCTGCCGGTGGACCGGCTCGACGACACCGCCGGGGCGGTGGACCGCTTCGAGAAACGGGGCGTACGCCTGGAGAGCGCGCGTCCAGCCGCCGCGCGCGCCGCCGAGCAGGAGGACCAGGCACGGCAGCGGCACGACGAGGCCGTCGACCGGCTCACCGCCGCACAGGACACCGCGCACACAGCCCGCTGCCGGCACCGGGACAAGGCGGAGGCGTACCGGACGCTGCGCGACAGCGTGGGCGCCGACGCGGAACGGGTGCTGACCGACGTGGCTCGGACCGCCGACGCGATCACCGAGGCGGAGGAGACCGTCGAGCAGGCCCGCACCCAGCTCGGTGCTGCCCGGGAACGGCGGGCCGCCGCCCTGACCCGGGTGGAGCTGGGCGAGCAGGCCGTGACCGCCGCTGTCGCCGAGGCGCGGCACGACGCCCAGCGGCTGCGCCCGTACGCCCAGCCGGACCTGCTGGGCCTGCTGCGCTGTCCCACCGACCTGCGCTGGCCGGCGCAGACCCCGGGCGACGAGCTGGATCCGCAGGTGGCGGCGCTGCACGAGGCGATCCTCGCCGCCACCCGGGAGTTGAGCCCCACCGAGACGTCACTCAAGCAGAGCGCCACCCGGCTCACCACGGCGCTGACCGAGCTGCAGGCACAACTGCCCGCAGCCGGCCTGGACCACCGGCCCGAGTGGGACACCGACGACGGGGTGATCGTGGTCCGGGTCGCCGACGAGCAGGGCCTGACCCCGGTCGCCCACTTCGCGGACCGGATCGCCCGGGAGCGCCGCGACCAGGAGCAACTGCTGACCGACTCCGAGCAGCGGGTGTTGGAGGACGCCCTGCTCGGGCAGCTAGCCCGGCAGATCCACCACCGGACCATCGAGGCCCGCGACCTGGTGGCGGCAATGGACAGCCAGATGCGGGCCCGTCGGATGTCCTCCGGGCTCACCGTCGGTGTCGGCTGGCGGCTCGCCGACGACCTCGACGCCGAGCAACGCGACGTCTGCAAGCTGCTCGAACGCGACCCGGCCCGGCTCGGGCCGGCCCAGCTCACCACGATGCGCCGGCATTTCGCCGCCCGGATCAAGACGGCGCGGGCCGCAGCGCCCGAGCGGCCGTACCGGGAGCTGCTCGGTGACGTCCTCGACTACCGGCAGTGGCGAACGTTCGCGTTCACTCTGCACCGGCCCGGTGGCGGCACGGAGGCGCTGACCCGGGCCCGGCACAGCCAGCTCTCCGGCGGCGAGCAGTCGGTCTCCCTGCACCTGCCGCTCTTCGCCGCCGCCAACGCGCTGTTCGGCTCGGCACGGCCGGACGCACCCCGGCTGCTCGGCCTCGACGAGGCGTTCGCCGGCGTGGACGACACCGGCCGAGGGGAACTGATGGCCCTGGCGAAACAGTTCGACCTGGACCTGTTCATGACCGGTTACGACCTCTGGGCCACCCACCCGGCGGTCAGCGGCGCCGCCCACTACGACCTGTCCCACTCCGCCGTGGAACACGCCGTATCCACTGTGCTGCTGGTCTGGGACGGCTCGACCAACATCGCCGACTTCGACGGAACGCTGGCTCGCGCGCTCGGCTCCCCGGAGACCCGCCGCGCCCCGGACGGTCGCAGAGAACCCGACCGGGCCGGCGCCCTGCTCGACGTCGCCGACGAATGACCAGCGGGCGTGACGATCCGCCGCCAGGCCTGGTCGGTCGGGGACGGTTGGCTGGACACGACGCTTCGGCGGAACTGGTCGAGCAACCTGGCTGGCGGCGGTTGCTGGCGGCCGCCCGGCGCAGCCTGGAACGCACCGGCGGCCGCCTCGACGCCATCGTGACGTTGGCCGCCCCCACCGACGACGAACGTATCGTGATCATCGGCATCACCGGCACCCACCGCTCCGCCGCGGCGGCGCGACTCAGCGTCCGACTCACCGAGGTCGACGAGCACCTGCGGGCGGCGCACGGAGTGGGCCTGGCCGACCTGCTCACCGTGACGGCGCCGCTGCGCAACCGGCCGGCCGACCTGAAACGCGAGGCGGTGGCCCGCGACGCCGTCCTCGCCCTGGCCAACGACGGCCGGCACGCCGGCACCGCCTGGTACGCCGAATGGCTCGACAGCTTGCGCCGGGACGGCACCCTGACCCGCGTTGTGCGAACCGGGCTGCCGTTCCAGGACGTCGTCCGCGTCCTGGACGCGCTGCCCGCGGCCGAGGAACCGATGCCGGTCTTCGCCGACCGGGTGCTGGACGACACGAAGGCCCTCACCGAAGGGCCGCTGCGTGGGCTCGTCCTCCGTGCCGTCGCCGCGTGGCAACAGACGGCGCTACCGGCCGACGGCGAGCAGGATCGGGCGTTGTGGGAATCGGTCGGGCTGGTCCCGGACGACCTCGCCAGCCAGGTGCTGGTGCTCAACGTGCCGGCCACCGGCGGCCTGGTCGGGCGGTGGCTGACCGAGGCAGCCCAGGCGGGCGTGCCGATGCGGGTCACCCTGCACCAGCTACGCCTTGCACCGCTGACCATGACCGGCGACGAGGTCCACGTCTGCGAGAACCCCGCCGTGCTACGCGCGGCCACCGCCGCGCTCGGGGCCCAGGCTCCGCCGCTGATCTGCACCGAAGGGGTGCCGTCGGTCGCCGTCCACACGCTGCTACGCGCCGCGTCCAGGGCGGTGATCCGGTGGCGAAACGACTTCGACTGGACCGGCGTACGACTGATGGCAGCGGCTCTCCAGCGGTATCCGAATGCGGTTCCGTGGCGGATGACAGCCGCCGACTACCTGCCGGCGGCGGGCACCGGCACGGCCCTGATCGGAACGCCCACCCGGACCCCGTGGGACGAGTCGCTGGGCGAGTCGATGCGGCGGGCCGGCCGAGCGGTGATGGAGGAACGCCTGCTCGACCAGCTTCTCACCGACCTGCGTGCTGCCGGAGCCAGGTGACGGTCCGGCGGTGGCGACAGCGTTCCGTCGGTTCGCTCGACAGCCGCAGATCGAACACCAAGGATCCGCAAAACGAACATGGAGCTGCCGCAGATCGAAAACGCGCTGGTTGTCATGATGGATGCCCGCACCGCGCCTGATCCCCCGCCGCGCCACCGCGCAGGTCGATGCCGCGCTGGCCGACACCCGCGTCGTGCTGATCAACGGAGCACGACGCCGCCTTCGCGCTCGGCCCCGACCTGCGACACGAGTCGGACGTCTCAGAGCAGAGTGACCGCGTCGCGGCGGCGATGTAGCGGCGGCCGTGCGGCGCACGATCAGAATGGTGCGGGTCCGCGGCCTGCCAACGACACCAACACCTGCGTGGCGAGTAGCTTGCGTATACCGGTGACGGCGACTGTCCCCACCCGATCGTAGGGCAGCTCCAATTGCAGCCCTTGGACTGCGTTGCGAAGGTCTGTCGTGATCTCGTCCGGACGGAACGTGCCGCCCCAGCCGTTGAGTCCTCCGCGCTGGTTGGTACTGAGGGAAGCCATGCCGGAGATGCAGGTGCCGTCGACCAGGATCAGCCTCGCAGGACCCGAGTAGGTCGTCGTCATAGTCATCAACCCTTCAGGATGTAACGCCGTGCACCCCGGGTCCCGGCTGTCTGACAGTCATCAGGAGGTAAGGCGCCGAGTCCGACCATGGTGCTAGAACACGGGGGCAATGCCGAGTTGGCTCCACACCGGGGTGGCCGGCCTTCTGCCGATCAGACGATTTTCGCGATGCCGTGGTACGCGCGTGGAACGCCGAACGGCGGCCCGCTGAACCAGTCGGGCCGCCGCTCACAGAATGTGGATCAAAGCGGGCGGATGTTCTCCGCCTGCGGGCCCTTCTGGCCCTGGGTGATGTCGAACTCCACCTTCTGATTCTCGTCGAGGCTGCGGAAGCCGCTCGCCGAGATCGCGGAGAAGTGGGCGAAGACGTCGGCGCCGCCGCCGTCCGGGCTGATGAAGCCGAAGCCCTTGTCGGCGTTGAACCACTTCACGGTACCTGTAGTCATGTCTGCTCCTTCGCAGGCTGTCAGAGACCGCACTGTGCGGACCCTTACGCCGCCGCGTTGATCACCCGCGTCGAAACGACACGAAAAACGAAAGGCGCCTGGATGGGTTTCAGATGCCCCATCAGGCGCCGGAAAACGTCTACGGAAATCAAAACTGCAACTCGGCTACCGTAGCACATGATCCGTCGTCGATCCCATGGCGGTAAGTGGACCTGGCCGCTCGTCTGCTTGCCACGCCGCGTGACCTGGGCATGCGCACCAATCTGGTCGCCCACCGCCTCGTCCGGCGACCAGCAACGCCATCGTCTGTCTCGTGCCGGGAACCGGCGCATCAACCGGGCCCTGCACATCATGGCCATCGTCCAGCTGCGCTGGGACACCGAAGGCCGCCGCTACTACCGGCGCAGACTGGCTGCGGGCAAGACCCCAATGGAGGCCCTACGGGCACTCAGGCGGCGTCTGTCCGACATCGTCTACCGGCAGATGGTCGCCGACACCAAGCAGCTCGGGACGGGTCCGGGAGGACACGTGGGGGCGACTCTGCAATCCAGCGCGGCCGACCTGAACCCCGAGATCGACACTTCGGAAAAGTCACTTCCCGGGCCCGCCACACCCCAGCCTAGAACACCCCTCTTGATCATCACTTGATGGCATGAAGGAGCGGGGCCTCGCTCCTCGTGGGTCCCGGGCGGGATGCTCGGGGTGCTCACGTCTCACGACGAAGGAGGCCCCTCATGCAGGCAGAGTACGACGGCCGGCAGATCGTGGGTATTGACCTGCATCGCCGCCGGTCGGTGATCGTGCGGATGAGCGAGGCGGGCGAGAAGCTCGAGACGGTGCGGATCGACAACGACCCGGTCGCGCTGGCGCTGGAGATCGCCAAGGCCGGCCCGGACCCGGAGGTGGTCCTGGAAGCGACCTATGGCTGGTACTGGGCGGTGGATGTGCTGACCGCGGCCGGCGCCCAGGTGCATTTGGCGCATCCGTTGGGGTGAAGGGGTTCGCTTACCGTCGGGTGAAGAACGACGCATGCGACGCCGCCGATCTGGCGGATCTGCTGCGGATGGGCAGGTTGCCGGAGGCGTATGTCGCCCCGCCTGCGGTGCGGGAGCTGCGGAAGCTGGTGCGGTATCGGGCCAAGCTGGTGGCCTGGCGCAGCGGGTTGAAGGCGTCGGTGCACGCGGTGTTGGCCAAGCAGGGCGTGCACATCGCGGTGTCGTCTGTTCGGCGTTGGCGGGCGGGAACTGCTTGCCCGGGCGCCGTTGGATGGGACGTATCGGGGTCGGGTGTCCTCGCTGTCCAGGCTGATCGACGCGGTCGATTTCGAGATCGATGCGGTTGCCGGGCCGATCCGGGCCAGGCTCTGCGGGCACCGCGGTTACACGGCGATCCAGGCCATCCCCGGTGTCGGACCGGTCCTGGCGGCGGTGTTCGTCGCCGAGATCGGCGAGGTCGACCGGCTTCCCGGCCCGGCGCAGCTAGCTTCGTGGGCCGGGCTCACTCCTCGGCATCGCGAGTCCGACCTGGTCGTGCACCGAGGACGGATCACCAAGCAGGGCTCGACGTTGGTGCGGTGGGCCGCGGTCGAGGCCGCTCACGGCGTTCCCCACACCGCCGGTTGGCTGACCGGCACCCGCGCCCGCATCGGCGAACGACGCGGACGCAACATCGCCACCGTCGCGGTGGCCCGCAAGCTGCTCACCCTCGTCTACTACGGCCTACGCGACGGGCACATCCGTGCCCTCGCACCGGCCCGAGCGGCGGCGTGAGCAGGTTCGGACGTGACCGGACGCGAGGTCGTTCTGTGTCTGACCCCCGTCGGCCGACGGCGAGGCCGCCCGCTTGATTGACCCCGTCCGGTCACGGTCGCACACCACCATGCCCCCAAACCCGGGCGGGGCGAATGGATGACCGGCAGCCGAACCCCGGCCTGCCCTCCCGACATCCGTCGGAACCTGGCGACGCGACCACACCCCCACAACACCGTCTTCCGGCATCATCACGATGGCCTCCACGGCGCAGGCGCCAAGGCCAAGCCCTACGGGTGGGCCTGCGGCCCAGCCTTGACCCCGACGCCGCACACACGCCTGCCCGAGAACCATTCCGGAAGACGCGCAACACAACGTCAACGGTTCAAACCCCACCCTTGACCGGCCCCGCTCCTTCATGGATGACACAGAGAGGCGCCAGATCCGGATGCAGGTATGCGGCACTAGCTATGGCTCAAGCGACGCAGAACTCGTTGCCTTCCGGGTCCCGCATGACGACGTGCCCGAGGGCGGCGCCATACCACTCCTCGCGGACCACCGTCGCGCCGGCGGTAACCAGCTCGGGCACCTTCTGCCGGATCAGTACGGCACGCTCGGCCATGTCCCACGGTCCTGGACCGGCCACCCGGATGTCGATATGCACACGGTTCTTGGCGGACTTGCCCTCGGGAACCTTCAGGAAACCGATGGCAGGGCCCTGGCCATCCGGGTCGACGATGGACGCGTTGTCGGGCTCGTCGAAACCGGACTCCTTGACGTAACCGAGGGCCAGCGCCCAGAAAGCTGCGATCCGCTGGGGATCGTCGGCATCGCATCCCAAGGTCCACGAGATCGCCACGGCACCAACATACGTGGACTACGACTTGCTGTCATCGGCAGATCCGTGCGTCGGCCGCACCACGTGGTGTAACGCGCTGTGCAGCGAGCGCCGCGAGGCAGAAGAGCGCTCTCCCACTCGCCGCGCCGCTGCACACTTGAGCACCACCGTCCCGGCTTGGCGCACCCCGATCGCCGCGGAGATGATATGGCGCCGCGCTGACATAGCACGCGTCCCGTCAGGACGAGCTGCCCTGAGCCCGCCACCGGAGCCCGTCAAGCAGCTGCCGTAGAGCCGTAGTTGTCGGGGGCGAGGAGTTCGGCGAGGTGGACGCCCTGGCGGCCGGCGAGCTGGTCGGCCTGGGTGCGGCAGGAGAAGCCGTCCGCGAGGTACACGGTGCCCGGCCCGGCATTGCGCAGGGCGGGCAGCAGGGCGTTCTCGGCGACGGCGACGGAGGTGTCGTAATGGCCGGCCTCCATGCCGAAGTTGCCGGCCAGGCCGCAGCACCCGGCCAGCCGGGTCACGGATGCGCCCGCCCGGGCCAGCAGGGCGGCGTCGGCTTCCCAGCCCATGACCGAGTGGTGGTGGCAGTGCGGCTGCGCGACGACCTCGACGCCTGCCAGCGACGGCGGTGTCCAGCTGGGCCCAGGGCCTAGCGGTGCGGGGGCGGTGAGCAGCTCGGCGAGGGTATGGGTGCTGGCTGCGACTATCGGGGCGCGAGGGTCATCCGGGAGGAGGTCGACCATGTCTGAGCGCAGGACGGCGGTGCACGAGGGTTCGACGCCCACGATGGGGATCCCGTCGGCGGCGTAGGGCGCCAGGACGGAGAGCAGGTGGGCCAGTCGCTTCTTCGCCCCGTCGAGCTGGCCGGTGGAGATCCAGGTCAGCCCGCAGCAGGCGTACTCCTCGGGCACGATCACGGTGTACCCCGCCTCCTGCAGCACGCTGGCGGTGGCCCGTGCCCCAGCGGGGTCCAGCGTGTCGGAGAACGTGTCCGCCCACAGCACCACCGGCCGCGGCGGAGAGGACGATGCGGACCCGGCGGCGGGCACCGCGCTATCGTGCATGGCCGCGCGGCCGTGCTTTCTGAACCAGGCGGAGAAGCGTTCCTCGGCGAAGGTGACCATCTGCCGACGGGGGTCCATCCCGCCTGCGGTGAGCACCGACCTCGCGATCGGGCGGATCCTGAGCACTGTGTTGGCCAGCCTGGCCAGGGCCGGGACCTTGGTGACCAGGGAGGACCAGCGGGGCAGCTGGCCGAGGGTGTAGTGGTTGCGCGGGCGTATTTTGCCCGTGTAGGCGCGGTGGAGGACCTCGGACTTGTAGCGAGCCATGTCGGTGCCGGTGGGGCAGTCCGTCGAGCACGCTTTGCATGACAGGCACAGGTCGAGGGATTCGAGCACCGCTGGGGAGTCCCAGGCGGTGACCAGCGAGCCATTGGTCAGTTCCTGCAGCACCCGCGCGCGCCCGCGGGTGACGTCCTTCTCGTCGCGGGTGGCCTGGTAGCTGGGGCACATGAACCCGCCCGCGCCGGAGTTGTCGGCCCGGCACTTGCCCACCCCGGTGCAGCGGTGGACCGCGGTGGTGAAGTCGCCGCCGTCCTCGGCGAATGCGAACCCCCGTAGGGCCGAGGTCGGGCGCGCGGAAGGCCGGCGCAGGTCCGCGTCCAGCGGCCGCGGGTCCACCACGATCCCCGGGTTCAGCGCGTTCTCCGGGTCGAACAGGGCTTTTACCTGGCCGAACAGGCCGATCACCTCAGGGGTGTACATGCGCGTCAGCAGCTCCGAACGAGCCCGCCCGTCTCCGTGCTCGCCGGAGAGTGACCCGCCGTAGGACGCGACGAGGTCCGCGGACGCTTCGAGGAACGCTCGGGAGGGCCCGATCCCGGCCGGCGTCTCCAGCGGTAGGTCCAGGCGCACGTGCACGCACCCGTCCCCGAAGTGCCCGTACAAGAGCCCGTCTACGCCGCGGTCTGCCATCAGGGCGGTGAAGTCGCGTAGGTAGTCCCCCAGCCGATCGGGTGGGACGGCAGCGTCCTCCCAGCCCGGCCACGCCGGTGCCCCGCTCGGGGTCTGCCCGCCCAGGCCCGCGCCGTCGGCCCGGATGCGCCACAGCGCCGTCGCCTCGGCCCCTGCGGGGACGACCCGCACCGCGTCGGTGCCGGCGTCGGCTGCCAGCGCGCGCGCCCGGGCCAGCACGTCGTTGACGCTCTCACCGGCCTCGGCGCCGACTTCCACGAGCAGCCACCCCCCACCGGCGGGCAACTGTGGCACCGCACCCGCTCCGCGATGGCGGCGCACGACGTCGACCAGGCGGGCGTCCATGCCCTCGATCGCCAGGGGCCGGTGGGCCAGAAGCGCGGGTACGACATCGGCGGCCGCCGGCATGTCCGGGTAGCCCAGCGCGACGACGACCGGGGCGGCCGGCGCGGGCACGAGGTTCACCGTGGCCTGCAGGACCGTGACCAGGGTGCCCTCGGTGCCCACGAGCATCTTGGCCAGGTCGCGGCCGTTCTCGGGCAGCAGGTGCTCGAGGGAGTAGCCGGAGACCTGCCGGCCGAAGCGGCCCAGCGTGGTGCGGATCGTCGCCAGGTTCGCGCGCACCAGGACGTCCAGCCCCGCGACCGGGTCCAGCGTGCCTGCGCCGGCGTTGAATCGCCGCCCGACGCCGTCGACGACATCGAGTGAGACGACGTTGTCGGCCGTGCGCCCGTAGGCGAGAGCATGCGGGCCGCACGCGTTGTTCCCGATCATCCCGCCCAGCGTCGCCCGGTTCTGGGTCGATGGGTCCGGGCCGAAGCGAAGCCCGTGGGCAGCGGCCGCGGCCTGCAGGGAGGACATGACAACACCCGGTTGGACCACGGCGGTGCGGGCATCGGGGTCGAGCGCGATGATCCGGTCCATGTACCGGGAGAAGTCCAGCACCATCCCGGTGCCGACCGCGTTGCCCGCCACCGACGTCCCCGCGCCGCGGGCCGTGACCGGCACTCTGAGGCGGCGGGCCACGTCCAGGGCCGCCAGCGTGTCGTCGCTGTCGCGCGGGGCCACCACCACCCGTGGGGACACCCGGTAATTCGAAGCGTCCGTGGAGTACTCGGCCCGGCGGCGTTCGGAGTCGTCGACATCCCCGTCGACTACCTCGCGAAGGGCGGCAACGACGTCACCGCTGAGCCCCGGCGCACGCACCAGCTTCATTCGCGCCCTTCATTCGTCAACATACGGGCCGTGCATCGGGCCGCAGGCAGCGACGACCATCGTCCAGTGCACGGCAAACCCCCGGGAGGCCAGTCATTGCTCATACGCATGATCAATTCGTACATCCGCGCCGCGCCGCGCTAACTCGGAAGCATGCTTGGTTCTGGCTGCTCGTGTCGACCGGACCCGTCGTAACGGGTCCGGTCGACACGAAGGCGTCTGCTGTTTTCTCAGCCCTTGAGCGCGGAGGTGATCCACTCCGACGGGACGATGTCGGCGAAGCCGGGCGTGTTAGGCACCAGGCCGGTCTGCCGGTGGAAGTCCGCCGAGGCGTTGTAGTTGGCCTCAGTGGGTGTCGGGGCGTCCGGGATCTCCTCCTGCAGGACCGGCACGAGTGCCTGTACTGTCTGGGCGTTCATCGTCTTTTGGTATTGCTGGAGCAGTTCGCTGGCCTTCGCCGGGTCGCCGTTGATGGTCTGCTCGGCCTTGGCGATGGCGCGCAGGAATGCGGCGACTGCCTTGCCCTTGCGGTCGATGACGTCCTGGGTGGTGAAGAGGGCACCGTGGATGACGTCCTTGAGGGCAGGGACGTCACCGCGAGCGGGCGAGATGTAGATGCGGCCGACTCCGGTGGCCGCGGCCTCCTGCCCGATCGGCTGGAAGAACGACAGGGCGTCGACTCGGCCGGCCTTCAGCGCACCGATCGCGGCGGACGCGTCGGCGCCGAGGTTGACCAGGGTCGCGTCGGTCTTGGGGTCCAGGTTCGCCTGCTTGAACAGGTAGTTCACCAGCGCCTCGGTGCCACTGCCCGGCCCGGTCATGCCGATCTTCTTGCCGCGTAGGGCCTGGATCCGCTCGGTCAGCGGCGCGGAGTCGCCGGTGCTCGGGATCCCCGGGCCGGCGATGATGTCGACGTAGTAGGCGTCGACGAGGGAGCCGATCACCCGCGCCTCGTTGTTGGTCTTGTACAGGTTGAACGCATCGGTCATCACGCCGCCGGCGATGTCGATGCTGCCGGAGTGGACCGCTGCGGCGAGCTTGGCGCCGGTGCCGAGCCGGGGGCGCTCTCCCAGGGTGAGCCCTTCTGCCTTGAAGTAGCCCTCCTGTTCGGCGACGAACAGCGGGAAGAACGCGACGGAGTCGCTGATCTGCCCGACGTTTAGGCGCATGGCGTCGGCGCCGGTGGCCGGCTCGCTGCTGCCGCCCTTGTTGGCGCAGCCGGCGGCGAGCAGCGCCGCCGAGACGGCGACGATGGCTCCGAGGCGGCGTAGTACAGATGTTCTGTTACGGGACATGGCGGACTCTTTCGACCAGGTGGATGGGTGACGGAACTGCTGCTCGTCTGGGCCGGGCACCGGCTGTCAGACCTCGGTGTCCAGGGGCTTCCAGCGGTTGGCCCGCTTGCCTACGAGGTTGACGACGGCGTTCAGGATGGCGGCGATAACGCTGAGCACGACGAGGGTGGCGAACACCCCGTCGGTGTCGAACTTCGCGGACGAGTCGCTGATCAGGTACCCGAGGCCGCGGTTGGACGCGACGAGCTCACCGATGACCGCGCCGATCAGCGCGTACGGGATGGAGACCCGCAGCCCGGTCAGCAGACCGGTCATCGAGGCGGGCAGGACGACCTTGAAGGCGATGTCCCGGCGGGTGCCGTTCATCAGCCGTACGGCGTCGATCAGCGCTCGGTCCACTTCGTGTACGCCGGCCGCCGTGTTCAGGAAGACCAGGAAGAACACGGTGACGGCGGCGAGCAGCACCTTCATGTCGGTGCCGATGCCAAACCAGACGATGAACAGCGGCGCCAGGGCGACCTTCGGGATGGCGTAGAGCGCCATCAGGAACGGATCCAGGATGTCCCAGACCACCCGGACGGAGGCGATCAGGTAGGCCAGGGCGGCGCCGGACACCGCGCCGACCAGGAAGCCGAGCACGATTTCCTGCACGGTGATCCAGGTGTTCGACCACAGCGTGCCGTCGGCGACCCAGTCGCCGAGCCGGGTGGCGATGCCCTTCGGGCTGCTGACGAACTGCGGGTCGAGGACGGGACCCGACAGTGCCTGCCAGACCACCAGCAGGACGACGAGCAGACCGATGCGCCATCCCCAGATCAGCGTCTTACGGCCGTGCCGCTGGCGCCAGGTGCGCCGGGACGCTTCCCGGAGGGGGCCCGCAGGCCTCGCGGTCGAGCCCACTTCCGGGGTCGTGGTAGCGCTCATCGCGCGCCCTCCTTCAGCGCCGCGGACAGCCGCCGGTGCAGTTCGACGAAGTGTGGATCGACCCGGATGTCGTCCGGGTCGCGCGGCCGGGGCAGGTCCACCGGCTGGTCGAGCAGGATCGTTCCGATCGGCCCGAGTACCACGACGCGGTCGGCGAGGATCAGCGCCTCCTCGATGTCGTGGGTGACGAAGACGACCGTGCGCCCACTGCCGGACCACAGCCGCAGCAGTTCGCCCTGCAGCTCGGTGCGCAGTTGCGCGTCGAGCGCTCCGAACGGCTCGTCGAGCAGCAGCGTCTCCGGGTCGGCGCAGAGCATGCGGGCCAGGCTGGCGCGCCGGCGCATGCCACCGGACAGCTCGCGTGGGTAGTGCCGCTCGAAGCCGGAAAGGCCGACGAGCTTGATCAGTTCGGCGGTGACCGCAGCCCGTTCCTTCTTGCTGTCTCCGCGCAGCTCGCGGGGCATCTCCACGTTGCGGGTGACGTCACGCCACGGCATCAGCGTGTCGTGCTGGGTCAGGTAGCCCACCTGCGTGTTGGGTCCGCGCATGGGCTTGCCGTGGTAGGTGATCTGCCCGCTGGTCGGCGGGGTCAGCCCGGCGAGGAGGTTGAGCAGGGTCGACTTGCCGCAACCGCTGCGCCCCAGCAGCACCACGAATGAGCCCTGCTCGACGGTCAGGTCGACGTCGCGGAGCGCGATCAGTTCCTCGTCGTCCTTGCGGAAGTGCTTGGACAGTCCCTGCACCTCCATGACGGGGGCGGCGCTCATGCCGTCACCGCCGGCGGTGCCGCCGCGACGCGGCGGGTGTTCGTCACTGCCATCACGTGTACCTCGTCCTCGGTGAACCCGGCCTCGATCAGGCGGTCGGCCAGCAGCGCGAGGCCGTCCTCCACGGGGGGGTTGAACGGCTGGCCGAGGTCGGAGGAGAGCAGCGAGTGCTCGGGACCGACCTGGCGGATGTGGTCGAACAGCGTGTCCCAGCTGACCTTTCCGGTGTACGGGGTGGTGAAGCAGCGCTCCATCAGCGCTCCCCGCTCGGCCAGGTGCCGCTGCACCTGCACCGACAGCCGCTGGGAGGTGAACTCCGGGTGGGTGACGATGATGCGCCGCACCCCGAGGTCGGCGGCCGCGTCCACGACGGTGGTGATCTCGTCACCGGACAGGTGCCCGGTCGCCAGCACCATGTCGTGCTTGGCGATCACGCTCAGCACCTCGCGCAGCGCCGGCACGATCGCGCCGTCGGCGTCGACGACGTCGATCGCCGGGGCCATGATGCCCTGCTCGGCCAGGTCGGCCTGCAGTTGCGCCCACATCGGCGGGGTGGCGCCCTCCGGCTCGCAGGCCTGGCACTCCCGCTGATTGGCGCAGTCCACGGTAGGCAGCCAAACAATCCGCGCGCCCTGCCTGCCGGCGATCTCCACCGCCACCGGATTGAGCCCGCCGACCGAGCCGTTCAGGGTCAGTGCGCCGAGCACGTCCACGCCGGGTACGGCGTTACGCACCACTTCCGCCCGCTCGGCAGTCGGCACGTAATGGGATTTCAGTACGAAGCCCGCCAGGCCGACCTCGGCGAACCGGTGCGCCAACGAGACGTCGTCGATGCGCCGGCGCATCACGTCCGGCGCGACGTGGATGTGCGTGTCGTACGCCCCGGTGACGAGTTCACGGGCTCGGGCCGAGGGGGTGGGATGGTCAGTCACGGAGCCTCCAAGGGCATCAGGACATCGCTCCGCGACGTCCGCGTTGCGGTGGCTTATCGAGCTGTGGTGATGTGGAATCGCGATTCAGAAGTGGACGAAGTCGGGTGAGAGCGCGCGGTGTTGGGCCCGGGCGGACGTCATCTCGCGCAGGGTGTCGGCGACGTGGGACAGGTGGTAGCGCATCGCGGCCTCGGCCGCGTCCGCGTTCGCCATCTCGATGGCATCGACGATCCGGGTGTGCTCGGCGAAGGACCGGGCGGACCGTCCGGGAACCAGCACCGTGCGGTACTGAAAGCGCACCATCTGCGCCTTCAGCCCGGCGATGAGCCGAGCAGCCGTCTGATGCCGGGACGCCTCGATGATCTTCGCGTGCAACCGGGCGTTGCCGTCCGAGTACGCCAACAGGTCGCCCGCCTTCAGGCTGACCGACATCTGCGTGAGCGTCTCGCGCATGAACGCGAGCTCTGCCGGCGTGCCATGCAGAGCGGCCTCGCGGGCAGCGAGTGCCTCGAGCGCGCCGCGCGCCTGGGTGATCTCCAGGGCCTCGGCCTCGGTCACCATCCGCACGCGGGCCCCGCGGTTCGGCTCGTGGACCACGAGCCCCTCCTGCTCCAGCCGGGCGAGCATGGTGCGGACGGCGGTGCGGCCCACCCCGAGCGCGACGGCCAGATCGACCTCGACCAGCCGCTCGTTGGGCATCAGCCGCCCCTTGACGATGTCGTCGCGCAGTCGCGCGTACGCCTCATCGGCGGCCATTCGTCCCCGGCCGTCTCGGCCGACGGTGGCCCGCACCGGCTGCGGCGGTGGCACGACGTCCACGGCTGCTCCTTCCATCAGCTCAGCGGCTCCTGGCCTTCAGCGCCGCATCCAGTCGTGGGTAGACCCGGCGGGCGTTGCGCTCGTAGACCTTTTCGCGGTCGCCCGGCGCCAGCTCCAGGGCGTCCACGTACCGGCGGGTGTCATCGAAGTAGTGGCCGGTCTGCGGATCGATCCCCCGGACCGCGCCGACCATCTCCGAGCCGAACAGGATGTTGTCGACGTCGATGACGCTGAAGAGCAGGTCGATGCCGGGCTGGTGGTACACGCAGGTGTCGAAGAAGACGTTGTTCATGACCGACTCGTCCAGTGCGGGCCGGTCGAGCATGTCCGCGAGTCCTCGGAAGCGGCCCCAGTGGTAGGGCACTGCTCCCCCACCGTGCGGGATGACGAACCGCAGGTCTGGGAAGTCTTTGAACAGGTCCGACTGCAGGAACTGCATGAAGGCGGTGGTGTCGGCGTTGAGGTAGTGCGAACCGGTGGCGTGGAAGTTCCTGTTGGTCACCGCCGACACGTGCACCATCGCCGGCACCTGCAGCTCCACCATCGCCTCGTAGAACGGGTACCAGCTGCGGTCGGTCAGCGGCGGGGAGGTCCAGTGGCCGCCACTGGGGTCGGGGTTGAGGTTGCATCCCACGAACCCGAACTCCAGCACGCAGCGCCGCAGCTCCGCTACCGATTGTGAGATGGGGGCTCCGGGCGACTGGGGCAGCTGGCAGACCCCGATGAAGTTGTCCGGGTACAACTCGACCACCCGTGCGATGAGGTCGTTGGAGACCTGCGCCCAGCGGCTGCTGGTGGCCTCGTCACCGATGTGATGGCCCATCGCCGAGGCCCGCGGCGAGAAGATGGTCAGGTCGATCCCGCGCTCGGCCATCAGCCGCAGCTGGCTCCCCTCGACCGTCTCGCGGATCTCGTCATCGGAGATGCCCGGGTAGGCCGGCGGCTCCTCGCCGGCATCGAAGGCCGCCCGCTGCACCTCTCGCCACGACGTGTGCGCCTGTGGCGCGGTCGTGTAGTGGCCATGGCAGTCGATGATCACGTGTTTCCAGGCTCCTCGGGTCGGGCCGGTCGGCAGGACCGGCACCGTTCACGGGCAGGACGACGTGATGCGCCTCGGGGGCCCGTATCACGTCTCGCGCTGGCCGCGCGGTAGCTGTGAGCGTAAACACCACGCAACATTGTCGCAATACCTGTCGAGAGGATTGTCGACAATTTTTTGAGCAGTCTCCACATAGGCCCTATACTCAACCGCGACTGAGGAGGTCCGGATTGGCCAAGACTCCGCGTGAGGGCGCCGTCGCCACGAGGCTGGCGGCCGACGCACTGCGCGCCGCGCTCATGAACGGCGATCTCGCGCCCGGACAGCGGCTGGTGGAGGCAGAACTCGCCGAGTCGTTCAACGTCAGCCGGGCCAGTCTCCGCGCGGCCCTGTTCGACCTGACCGCCGAGGGACTGGTCGAGCGCATCCCGAACCGGGGCGCCCGCGTGCGGGTCGTCTCCGTGGCCGAGGCGGTGGCGATCACCGAGTGCCGCATGGTCCTCGAGGGCCTGTGTGCCGCCAAGGCGGCGGAGCGGGTCACCGACGAGCAGATCGCCGTACTGACCGATCTCGGCGACCGGATGCAGCGTGCGGTGGCGGACGGCGATCCGATGAAGTACTCGGCGCTCAACCGGGAACTCCACCGCCTCGTACGCGAGTACGCGGCGCAGCCGGCGGCCTCGGGGCTGCTCGACCGGCTCAACGGTCAGCTGGTTCGACACCAGTTCCGGCTCGCGCTGCGCGCCGGTCGCCCGCAGGTCTCCCTCCGGGAGCACCTCGCGATCATCGACGCGATCGCACGCCGCGAACCCGCCGACGCGGAGGTCGCCGCGCGGACGCACCTGGCCAGCGTCATCGCGGCGCTGCAGCAGGCCGACGCCGAGTAGAGCCGGGCGGGCCACCATTCGCCTGGCCGTCGTCGGCGGGCTATCGCCCGCCGTTGTCGCGCAGGTCGATGAGCAGGTCACGTGCTGCCGCACTAATCCGCGAGGGAACCCCCAGCTCCTCGAGCTGCTCGGTGGCAGCGGTCATCTCGTCCGCGCGCCGGCGGGCGTGCTGGTGGGTCCCGTCGACCAGCCTGTCGATGGTGCGCTGGTCGAAGCCGGCCAGCTCGGTGCTGATGTTGTCGCGCAGCCAGTCCGCGCAGCCTGCTGCCTCCGCGGCGGCCAGCGCTTCCACCACCGCCGCGGCCAGCCCCTTGTAGAAGACGCTGCGGAGCAGCTTGCGGGAGATGGCCGCGCCCGCAGCCCCCGGCTGGATCGCCACCTGCGCGCCGAAGCCGGACAGGATGGCCGCGTACCGGTCGGCGGCGCCGCCGGACACCAGCATGGGAGTACGCAGCCCCTTGCCGGGTACCGGCGCCATCAGCGCGACGTCGACGACCGGGATGGGCGCCCCGGCCGCCTCCGCCAGCGCCGCCTTGAGACCCGGCGAAGCGGTGTTGAGGTCTGCCCAGATCGTCCCCGGCCGCACCGAAGGCAACGCGTTGAGCAGCGCCTCCATCGCGTCGTGAGAGCTGTTGACACTGAGCACAAGATCGGCGTCGCGCACCGCGTCGGCCTCGTTGACCCGGGGGTCGACGCCGTCGGCCGGCGTCACCTTTGGATCGTAGCCCCGGACGTCGGCGCCGGCGGCCACCAGATCGCGGGCGATCTCCGAGCCGGCCTCCCCCAGCCCGAGGATGGCGATGCGGACGGCCGTGCCGGCCTCGGGGTGAGCAGCTTCGTGCAGCGGGGGCATGCTGTCTCCATATGGTCGATGAACACAGGGATCACGGGTGGGGAGACTCAGGCGCGGGGGAAGGCGGTGCCGTCGAAGAGCTTGCGGGCGGTGCGTACGACGCCTGAGCGGACGACCCGCGGTGGGGAGGCCGCGGCGTCGACTGTCACGTCCACCAGCAGGTGGCCGGTCGGGTGCTCCACGTCGACCTGCGAGCGGTCGGCCGGCCAGTCCGCGGTGAGCTCGTGGCCGACCGCGCCCGGCAACAGCATGCCGGTGACCACGCTGACCGCGGCCAGTACGCCGATCGAGGTGTGCGGCTGTACGGGGATGAACGACCGGGTGCAGACCTGGCCGCCGTCGCGTGCGGCGGCGACCAGCGCCGTCTTCGGTACGGAGGATCGGCTCACGTTCCCGAGCCCCATGAGGGCACCGGCTTTGATACGGAGGGCGTCGATGCGCTCGAGCAGCGCGGCGTCGGCAGCCAACTGCTCGTGCGTCTCATGGCCGGTCAGGCCGAACGACTCGGCCAGCGCCACGACTACCGGCATGCCGTTGTCGACGCAGGTCACGTCGACGCCGTCGATCGAGTCCCGGACGTTGCCGGTCGGCAGCAGGCTGCCCGTCGCTGACCCTGCCGTGTCGGTGAAGGCGAGAACGATCGGCGCCGCGGTGGCCGGAACACCGGCGATCGCAACGTCGCCACGGTACTCGGGGCGCCCACCCGGGGTCGGGAAGGTGGCCACCGCGATGCTGTCGGAGTTGACCATCCGGATCCGCACGCTGGTCTCGTGCGGTCCGGCCGGAACCAGGCCGCGCTCGACGGCGAAGGGCCCTACGCCGGCCAGAATGTTGCCGCAGTTCTGCCGGTCGCTGACCGTCGCGGTGTCGACGCCGAGTTGGAGGAACAGGTAGTCGACGTCCGCGTCCGGGTGCGCCGACCTGCTCACGACGGCGACCTTGCTCGTGAGCGAGGTGCTGCCGCCGAGGCCGTCGATCTGGCGCGGATCGGGGGTGCCCATCAGCCGTAGCAGCAGGTCGTCGCGCGCGGCCGGGTCGGCCGGCAGGTCAGCGGCCTCGAAGTACAGACCACGGGATGTGCCGCCGCGCAGCATGGTGCAGCGCACTCCGGTGTCGTCGTAGTTCACCGCTCGCCCTGGACGTACTCGTCGTAGGAGACGTACTCGATGCCGAAGTCCTTGAGCTTGTCGCGTAGCCCGTAGCGGTCCAGGCCCAGCTGGCCCTGCTCGAAGGCGGCGCGGCTGGCGGCCTCCTTGTCCACGCGGGCCTGGGCGGCGGCCAGCGCCCGGGGCACGTCGGTCCTGGGTACGACCATGACGCCGTCGTCGTCGGCGACGATCACGTCGCCGGGGTGCACGGTCTGTCCTCCGAGGACGATCGGTACGTTCACCGAGCCGGCCGTCGCCTTGACCGAGCCCTGCGCGCTGACCGCCCGCGACCACGCCGGGAAGCCCATCTCCCGCAGCTCCGCGACGTCGCGCACACCGCTGGCGAGCACCACTCCACGGACGCCGCGCTTGGCAAGCGCGGTGGCGAACAACTCACCGAACAGTCCGTCCGTCGAAAGCGAGTTGGTCGCGACCACCAGAACGTCACCGGGACGGCACTGCTCCACCGCGACGTGGATCATCAGGTTGTCGCCGGGCCAGCACAGGGCGGTGACGGCGGTGCCACCGATGCGCGCGCCCGGCCACGCGGGCCGGAACTCGGGGCCCAGGTAACCGACGCGGCCGAGCGCCTCGTGCACGGTGGCGACACCGTACCCGCCGAGATGCTCCGCGTCGCCGACGTCGGCGCGTGGTGGATCGGTGACGACAACAGTCCTCATGCGAGGGTCTCCTTCTCCAGTAGCAACATCAGGCGCTCGTCTCGCTCAGGGCGGCGATCACGCTGCTCAGGTGGGTCCAGGCCGCCGCCTCCGCAGCCTCCGGATCGCGCGCCGTGATCGCCTCCACGACGGCCGTGAGGCCGGCCAGTGAGACCTGCGGCCGCCCGGGCCGCAGCGACAGCCGGAACTGGTGGCGGACGATCTGCGCCTGGAGGCGCTCGATGAGTGCGGCCGCCGTGCGCTGGCGCGCGGCCTGACGAATCAGCTGGTGCAACTCCTGGATGAGCGCTGAATACCGCATCAGTTCACCCGCCTGCACGGCCTCCCGCATCCGCCCGACACTGGCGCACAGTTCGGCTACCTCGGCGTCCGTGGCGTACTGAGCGGCCTTCGCCGCGATCAGGCCCTCAAGCGCCATACGGCACTCGGTGATCGCCACCGCCTCTGCGGTCGAGACCGCCCGCACGCGGGCGCCGCGATTGGGGATCCGCTCGACCAGCCCTTCGGCCACCAGGGCGTCCAGGGCGAGCCGGACGGCGTTGCGGGAGGCACCGAGCAGGCTCACCAGGTCAGCCTCGATCAGCCGCTGGCCCGGGACGAACTCGCCGCTTGCGATCGCTTCGCGCAACCACGCCTGGGCGGCCTGCTGGCCGGCGGCCTCGCCGCTGATGGTCCTCTCCACGGCCCTCCCCCAGCAGATCTTGCGCCGACGCTAAGCGATCGGCAACAGGATTGTCAACATTCCTGTTGGAAAACTGCAACCCGCTGTGCTAGCACCAACGTCGCCCAGCGCGGCCTGGACCGGGCGTCAAAGGTGTGCGATCGGGAGGCATGGTCTTCGCCGAATTCCCCAGCCAGTAGCGCAGCACGTTGCCGCCCTCAATGTGGCAGCGTCAGCCGGTCAGCCGGTCAGCCGGCCAGCATCCCAAACGGGTCGTCGCCCTCGCCGAGGAGGAGCGGCACCTTCGCCGATGCCCTGGGTGAACGCCTGGGTGCCAGCGGCCACGGCGAGGGCGTAGGCGCGGACCAGCCAAGCGCGGTGCGCGGCGAGGTCGCGGCGGCGGATGGCAGTGAACCCGAGCACGATGCTGGCTGCCATCGCCGAACCCACGACGAGCCGGACGGTCCAGAGGAGGTAACCACCGGGTGCGTCGGGGCAGAACAAGGTCATCCACAGCCCGGAACCGGCGACCACCAGACCGGCTCCGATGAGCACGCGGCCGGCACGGCGGTGCCAGGCAGGATGCCCTCCGCGCAGCCGGGCGGGGAACTGGAACGCGCCGCCAACGACGTACACCGCGGCGGCGACCACGTGCAGTACGAGAGGCGTGGGTGAGGCGTCGATCCGTGGGTTCGTGGGCAACAGTTCCGGGCCGCCGGCGACCGCGAGCACCCACAGCGACCCGGCAATCAGCGGGATGGTGGTGAAAGCGACCAGTCCGAGCGGAATCCGCCAGGTCGATCCGTCCCGGGCAGTGTCCTGGGTCATTCCGCACCCGCCGTCGTGACCCGCGGGCTGTGGACCGCGGCGGGCTGCGTGGTGATGTTCCTGCGGGCCGTGCTCACAGCGAGTAGCCGAGGCCGATCATGGCGATGCCGTTGGGGAAGGCCAGCAGCCGGAAGGCGTCGGGCATCACCGAGAGCACGACGGTGACGACTCCACCGATTGCGAGAAGTGCGCTCGCCCAGCGGGCGAGGACCCGTGCCCGGTACAGGGCGGTGCCGAAGATGAGGCCGCCGGTCAGGTAGGTGAGGCCCTGGACCTGGATCGCGGTGCCCAGCGCCCCGATGTCGCCGGTGGGGTGCCGCCGGTGGCCGCGGCGATGACGTCCTTGACGCAGGAGGGATCCGTCCCAGCGATGGCTCGCAGGACGAACGCGGCGACGAAGGAGGTGCTCATGATGAGGAGGTAGCCGGTGGCGAGCAGCAGGTAGCCGATGAGTCCGAGGAGCCCGCTCCGGCGGGTCTGGCTCAGGTACATGCCGTGCCGAGGAGCGCGCAGACCCGGCTACCGCACCGACACGATCGGACGGTATGCCGACGGCCAGTTTTACGCGGCGGTGCACGGCGTCCGCCGCGATGACGATCACGAGCCTGACATGGGCCGGGAACGCAACCGGTGGTATGCCTACCTACATCTCTTCGACGCTAACGGGCGTCACCGCAGATCCGAGATTTCGCTGATCGGCATCGCCCGCCGACACCGCCGCGCTCACGCTGTGAAAGCGGTGTGGGGTGGGCGGACGCCGCAGACCGCACATGGGCGCACGACCACCACGGCCGGCACGATCCTGATCGGCGGGTCCACCGGTCCTCCGGCCGGCAGACGGATGAGGTCGACCACCCCTGCCAGGCGGATTTCGGGCAGGGATTGCCGCCACGCGTTGTGCGCACGATGCCGATACTGCGGCAGGGCACCTACTTCACGTACTGATGGCTGCGGCATCGGCGGCGGGCGAAGAGGTTAGCCGGTCAGCGGCGATTCGCCTCGAGTGCCAGCAGGCCTTGCGCCTGCACGACGGAGACCGACAGGGTCTTGTAGCCGACATCGTCGAAGAGCACGGTCATCCGGTCTTTCTCGTATCCGAGGACCATGCCTGATCCCCATTTAGCGTGCCGCACGGTGCTGTGCAGTGGGTACGGCCCGTTGTCGGGGAGCGTCTCGGAGCTGCCGCCGTGGCAGTTGTCGCAGTGCCCGCAAGGGTGGCTCACCTGCTCACCGAAGTAGCCCAGCAGCGACTGCATCCGGCAGCCCCGGCTCTCGGCGAAGCGCCGCATCATATCGGTGCGGGAACGCTGCCCGGCCTGATAGCGGGCGTACTCCGCCAGCGCCTCCCGAGCCGCCTGATCCGGTAGAGGCGCATACGGATCGGCCCTGAGCTCGCCCCTGGAGCCCGTCGCCACCGCACCGGCCTGCTCGAGCAGGCTGATGTGGCTGGCGATCTTGCGCGGGCTCAGGCCGGTGGCCTTCGCCAGCGCCGTGCGCGTCACCGGGCCGGTGTGCAGGGCGGCGGCGACCGCGCGCAGCTCTTGCAGGTCGGGCGCACCGCCGGTGAAGAAGCGTTGCAGGGCGACGTCCTCGGCGCGGTAGAGCAGCAACGCCCGGGCCGGCTCACCGTCGCGCCCTGCCCGCCCGATCTCCTGCAGGTAGCTGTCCGGTGAGCCAGGCAGCGCCACATGTGCCACCCAGCGGATGTTCTGCTTGTCGATGCCCATGCCGAACGCCGACGTGGCGACCATGATCGGTACCCGGTCGGCGAGGAAGTCCTCGTGGCGGCGCTGACGCACCCCGGCGGCCATGCCCCCGTGGTAGGCCTGCGCGGGATAACCCGCATCGGACAGCCGTTGCGCGAGTTCCTCGGCGCCACGGCGGGTCGGCACATACACGATGCCGGGTGGGTCGGCCTGCTTGAGCAGGGTGAGCAGTTTGCGCCAGCGGTAGTCCTCGCTGGGGCAGTGCATCGCCGCCACAAAAAGATTCGGGCGGTCCAGTCCGGAGAGCACCAGCCGCGGCTTGCGCATGCCGAGCCGCGCGATGATGGCGTCCTGCACCGGCGGCGATGCCGTGGCGGTCAGCGCCACGATAGGCGGGCGGCCGAGGTCACGGATGAGGTGGCCGATCGTCAGGTAGTCGGGGCGGAAATCGTGCCCCCACGACGAGATGCAGTGTGCCTCGTCTACCGCCACCAACGCCGGGCGCAGCGCGCGGACCTCGGCCAGCCGCTGCGGCGAACTGAGCTGCTCCGGCGTGATGAACAGGAACTTCGCGGCACCCGAGCGCAGCTCGGCCAGCGCCGCCTCCTGCTTGCTCGGGCTCTCCGCGGAGCTGATCCGCACCGCCCGCAGCGCCGGATCGCCCCGCTCGTTGAGGTTGGCGATTTGGTCCTGCTGCAATGCCAGCAGCGGTGAGATCACCACCGTCGGGCCGGGCAGCAGCGTGGCGGGAACCTGATACACAGCAGACTTCCCGCCCCCGGTGGGCAGCACGACCAGCGCGTCGCGGCCGGCCAGTAGCGTGCGCATCGCGCGCATCTGGGTGGGGCGCAGCTTCTGCCAGCCGAAGCGCCTACGGGCGGCGCGGCGTAGCCGCACGGAGCGAAGAAGAAAGATCATCACCGGGCATGCTAACCAACCACACACACGGACCTGGGTCATCCCAGGGTCCGTTGTACGTCTCGTCCTCGGCGAGCGTGCCACCTCGCCTGCGTTTGGCGAGGGCATGCGGGCCGCCAGCGGCGAACCGGGTGGCAGCTGCCCATCGCGAGGCGGCACGATAGTCGCTGTGACCGCCTCTGCCCGTCCGCCGCTGGCTGTGCTGGAGGCGGTGCTGGAGCGGTTGACCTATGTCAACGAGGAGACCGGCTACACCGTCGCCCGTGTGGCTACCGACCGGAGCACGATCTGCTGACGGTGGTGGGTGCGCTGTTGGGCGCGCAGCCCGGGGAGAGCTTGCGCCTGTCCGGGCGGTGGTCGTCACATCCGAAGTACGGCCGCCAGTTCGAGGTCGACTCCTACACCACGGTGTTGCCGGCGACGATCCAGGGCATCCAGCGTTATCTCGGCTCGGGTCTGGTCAAGGGCATCGGCCCGGTCTTCGCCGAACGCATTGTGGCTCACTTCGGCTTGGACACGTTGCGGGTGATCGAGGATGAGCCTGCTCGGCTGGTGGAGGTGCCCGGGCTGGGGCCGAAGCGCACGGCGAAGATCACCGCGGCGTGGGAGGAGCAGAAGGCCATCAAGGAGGTGATGGTCTTCCTGCAAGGCGTCGGGGTGTCGACGTCGCTTGCGGTGCGGATCTTCAAGCAGTACGGCGACGCGTCCATCGACGTGGTCATGAAGGAGCCGTATCGGCTGGCCGCGGACGTGTGGGGCGTCGGGTTCAAGACCGCCGACAACCATCGCTCAGGCCGTCGGTATCCCCCACGACAGTGCCCAGCGGGTCATGGCCGGCCTGCAGTACACCCTGTCCGAGGCCACGGACAACGGCCACTGCTATCTGCCGGCTGAGCAGCTCGTCGTCGACGCCGCGAAGGTCCTCGACGTGCCCGGCGACCTCGTGGCCCGTTGCCTCGACGACCTCGCCGCCGACGAGGGCGTCGTCCGCGAGGTCCTACCGGGCTCCGACGGGGAGCCGGTGCAGGCGGTGTACCTGGTGCCGTTCCACCGCGCCGAGCAGTCCCTCGCCGGCTCTCTGTTGCGCCTGCTCAACGACAAGCCCGACCGCCTGCCCCACTTCACGAACGTCGACTGGGGCAAGGCCCTGGCCTGGTTGAAGGCGCGCACCGGCGCCGACCTGGCCCCGGAGCAGGAACCGGCCGTCCGCCTGGCGCTGACGTCGAAGGTGGCGGTGCTGACGGGCGGGCCGGGCTGCGGCAAGAGCTTCACGGTCCGCTCGATCGTTGAGCTCGCCGCCGCCAAGAAGGCCAAGGTCACCCTCGTCGCCCCGACCGGCCGCGCCGCCAAACGCCTGTCCGAGCTCACCGGCCACCCCGCCGCCACCGTGCACCGCCTGCTGCAACTACGTCCCGGCGGGGACGCCTCCTACGACCGGGACAACCCTCTGGACGTGGACCTGCTCGTCGTCGACGAGGCCTCCATGCTCGACCTGATCCTGGCCAACAAGCTCGTCAAAGCCGTCCCACCCGGCGCGCACCTGCTCCTGGTCGGCGACGTCGATCAACTCCCCTCCGTCGGTGCCGGGGAGGTCCTGCGCGACCTGCTCGCCGCCGCAGCTGTGCCGCGGGTGCGGCTGACGCAGATCTTCCGCCAGGCCGCCCAGTCCGGCGTCGTCACCAACGCCCACCGCATCAACGCCGGCCGCCCGCCCCTGCTTCAAGGCCTGTCGGACTTCTACCTGTTCGCCTGCGACGACACCGACGCCACCGCCGCCCTCACCGTCGACGTCGCCTGCGCCCGCATCCCGGCGCGCTTCGGCCTCGATCCGCGCCGGGACGTGCAGGTCCTCACCCCCATGCACCGCGGCCCCGCCGGAGCCGGAGCCCTCAACACGCTGCTGCAGCAGCATCTGACCCCGCACCGCGAAGGGCAGCCGGAGCGGCGGATGGGCGGGCGGGTGTTCCGCATCGGCGACAAGGTCAGCCAGATCCGCAACAACTACGACAAGGGCCAAGCCGGCGTCTTCAACGGCACCCTCGGCATCGTCACCGCCCTCTCCACCGAGGAGCAGACCCTCACGGTGCGCACCGACGAGGACGAGAGGATCGACTACGACTTCGACGAACTCGACGAACTCGCCCACGCCTACGCCATGACCATCCACCGCTCCCAAGGCTCCGAATACCCCGCCGTCGTCATCCCCCTCACCACCAGCGCCTGGATGATGCTGCAACGCAACCTGCTCTACACCGCCGTCACCCGCGCCAAACAACTCGTCGTCCTCGTCGGCTCCCGCCGAGCCCTCGCCGCCGCCGTCCGCACCGTCAGCGCCGGCCGCCGCCACACCGCCCTCGACCACCGACTTACCTGACACCAGCCAGTCGAACGCTTGTACTATGCAGTGGTGGAGGAAGTGGCGGGGCGCTGGTGGAACGCCGTCTGGGGGCGCCTGGGCCGCCGTGACGTGTGGCTGACCCGCGACGTCCGGTGGAAGGTAGTCGCCCGCTCCGGCGGCAGCGAGACGGGCCGGGTGCTGCGGTGGGAGTTCGACACCGAACCCGAGGCCGTCGCCATGGTCCAACGTCTCCTCGCCGCCGACGCCGGCGGCCACTGGCGCAAGCAAGGCGGCGACACCGCATCTCCCCCGCCCCACTGACGGCACAAGGCCCCACCGGCGCCGACACTGTCCGGGACCTCGGTCCTCGTCAACGAGCAACAGCGAGGCTGCCCGTTGAACGGCTGTAGGTCCGGCGGGCGGTCAAAGCCCGCGGCCACTTCCCGAATGAGCAGGCGGCGCTAAAGTGCCTGTATCTCGTGACCCGGTCCCTGGACCCGACCGGAACCGGCAGGACCCGATGGACGATGCGCTGGAAACCCGCGTTGAACGCCTTCGCCATCACCTTCAGCGACCGCTTCCCGGCCGCTGAGACCTACTAGAAGACCGCCGGAAACACCGTTAGCGAGATAGTCCCGGTCGCTGGTCTCAGCCTGGGGCTCGGCGTCGAGGTCGGCGAGGGCTTTGCTCAGGGCGCGTAGCAGGGTGCGGATGCCGTCGGCGTCGCCGAGGGCGTGGCGGGCGTGCATGGCGCGGGTGTAGAGGGCTTCGTTGTAGTTGTCCAGGCCGATGGCTTTGTCGAGCAGGTCGGATGCGGCCTGCGGGTCGCTGTGGATGAGGTCGTCGGCGAGCAGGAGGTGGGCTTCGGTTCCCCAGCGGCGTACGGCTTCGCGGTGCGGTTGAAGCCATTCGTAGTCTTGGCGGTCTGCCAGTGGCGCGGTGTAGAGGTCGCAGGCGGCGGTGAGCAGGTCGCGGGGGCGCCGGCCGGTGGCGATGGTTGCGGTCCGCAGGAGGTCGCGAAGTGTCCAGACGTCGACGTCGACGTCGACGGTGGCCGGGTCGAGTCGGTAGCGTCCAGCAGACTTGATGACGTAGGCCTTCTTTGTGTCTGCGGTGCCGGCGCGGCCGAGGACGTGCCGCAGGTCGCTCACCTACCAGCCGGGAACGCAAACGGTGCGCGCTTCAGTGGATCTCAGCGGGCGCGGTGGGGTTGTGGTTCGTGTCCGAGGGGCGACGGCATCAGGACATCCATGGTCGTCATCAAGGTGATCTGCAACTGGCGCCCCGGTAGCGAGAGCCAACCGACTGGCGATGTCGTTGGATTTCGGTTCGTGTGCCAGGATCGACACAGTCCGTTTCCCAACACGGGCTACGCCTTGCTATGGGCCGCGGAACGTGCCTGTCCGCCCACCACCCTCGTGAGCTTGATGTAGTCGATGACGATCGACCCTGATTTCACGGCCTCAAAGCGGACCGGATGCTGCCCGGCGTCCGCGAAGGTGAGCCGCCCCAGGTTCACCGGGACGTACTGGTTGGCCGTCGAGCTGTTCTGGTCGACCGCCGCCCCTCTCGCGGCGCCGTCCACGTATGCCTGGACCGTCGCCCTCCCGGACGTGTTCGTCTTGTACTGGTACAAGACGTCGTAGGTGCCCGCGACGGGAACATCGACCAGGAACTGGATCCACTCCCCGGCGGGCACCGAGCTGGTCTGCAGGTACGTCCTCCCGTTCGTCGAGGAGGTTGACAGGGTGATGCTGGGGACGCTCCTCACGACGAAGCCGAGCTGCGACTCTCCCTCGATCACCAAGTCAGGTGTGACGACGATCCGGTACTCCACTCGCGTCGTGCCGTCTTCCGCCGTGACGACCAGGGTGTCCCCGGTGTCGAGCGACGCGTCCGCGCTTTTCGGCCTGCCGTCGGGATCGGCGACCGTATACGTCTGGGCGGTGCCGTCCGTCGACTCGATCTGCGTGGTCAGGTCGGCCACCGTGGATCCCAGTACCGTCGTGACGACCCTCGACTGGGTGTCCAAGCCCGTCACGTTCTCGTGCCCGCTCCGCTTGAGCTGGATGGCGATGTTGTGCGGGTCCTTCACGATCGGCGGATAGGCTTGGGCGTCCGGCACCGTCACGTTGGTGAGGTCTTGGAGGGGGGTCAGTTCTTCCCCCCAGGTGCCGTCGTAGAAGGCGGAGTCACGCAGGGTGATGTTGCTGGCGTTTTTCAGTTGGATGACGCTGGGGTTGTTCGTTCCCCTCACGATCGTCAGACCGTCGAGCTCCGCGTTCTTGACGTCGTCGAGCACGAACGCGTAGCGGTCGTCGTTGCTCTCGAAGTTCGTCGTCACGTTCTTGAAGCTCAACCCCTGCACGTGCCTCGCCCAGAACCCGTAGGAGGGCTGCACCCCGAAGTCAGCGACGTTGTACTTGCCCACGCCCAGCTCCGGAGGGCTGATCTGCGAGTCCTCGTAGCTGTTGCCGCCTTTGACCAGCAGGTTCACATTCTCGAACGTGACGTTCTCGACGTAGCCGATGGTGCGACCGTCCGGGAGGGTCGGTCCGCCCTCGCCGACCTTATAGCCGGCGATGATCGGCGTCGCCTTGTTCTGGTTGGTGTAGGGGACCCACCGCTTCGAGGGGTCGCTGTATTGGCTGCCCCCGTAGACCTCTTCGATGTTGACGTCCTTGATGTGAACGTTGCGGACATGGCCGATGTTGACGTTGGTGCTGAGCAACTCGTCCCGCTGCACACCGTTTTCCATGAACTTCGTTCGCTGCGCCTGCCCGCCGATCACCCGGCCACGGTTGGAGATCGAGATGAAGAACGGTGCCCGTGTGCGTCGCATCTGCGCCTGGTGGTGGACCGGCCCGGTCTTACCCGAGTTCAGGTAGATGTTCTCGACGGTCGCGCCGTCGTTCGTGGAGATGGAGAAACCGGCCTTGTTGCCGGCCAGCACATAAATGTTGTCGACGTAGGCGTTTCTGATGTCGTCGGCTGTCTCGCTTCCGATCTGGAAGAGGTTGCAGTTCGTGTCGCCGATGACGTTCCGGACGTAGAAGTCGGTCGCCGGCCTGGTGAACCCTAAGGAGGAGTCGCTACCGGGCTTGACGATGTCGTCGGACGTCCCCTTGGCGTAGATGTTCTTGACGGTGACGTAGCTGCTCTGCATGAAGTCGAAGACGTCCCGGGCCTGGCCGCCCTTGCCCTTGTCGTAGTAGAAGTCGTGCGTGTTGATCTGGTCCGTGCCGGTGGCCAGAAGTGCGAAGTGTCCGGCGTTGTCGACCTTCAGCATGTTGCTGATGTCTGTCTGCTTCGACTCGGTTATGCCGTCCTTGGCCAGGCTCTTGATGTAGTACGGCTGGTCGGTCGTGGGTGAGTCGGTCTCCTCGTACCAGAGGTCCAAGCCGTTGTTGAGCCCGCCGAACTCGACGTTGGTGCTGAGCTTCAGCGTCACCATCTTGTCGGCCCTGAGATCCGGGGCATTGTCCATGACCTTGTCGGTGGTCACGATGTTGCCGTTGCCCGTAATCCGGCCGTTCCCGATGATCTTGACGTTGTCCACCCTCTCACCGAAGAACATGCTGTTCCGGAAGTAGGTGTGGCCGACATCCTGCTTGGTCGTGTAGTTCTCGGGATCCTCGTAGGGCCCCGGGTCGGTCGGCGACGTACCCGAGCGATAGGCCTTGTCGGAGAAGTACAGGGCCTCAGGCGCGTCGGCGCCCTTGATCGCGGAGATGGTCGCGTCCTTGCCGACGTACAGGTAGACGTTGCTGAGCAGATGCACGGTCCGGACGTTGAACGTGCCGTTTTCGAACAGCAACGTCCCGCCGCCGATTTCGTGGAGGTAGCGGATCGCCCGATTGATCGCTTCCGTGTCGTCGGCGAGCCCGTCGCCCTTGGCCCCCATCAGCTTGGCGTTCAGCTTGCCGGTGTAGAACGATGCGACGTTCGACTCGCCGTTGGTCCGACCGCCTCTGACGTCCAGCTTGAAGTTGTACTCGGTGTCCGGTGTCAGGTCCTCGACCTCGACCTCGCCGGTGCGGGAGTCGACCGTGGCCTTGCTCTGCGTCCAGGTTGCGCCCCGGTCCGTCGACTGCAGCAACCTGACGGACGCCGCGTGCTGGGGCGTCGTCCACCGGAATCGCGCCTTCGTGTATGTGTCCGGGGTTTCCCGGTAGGTCAGGCTCTTGTCCAGCACCCTGTGAAGGTCGCTGACGGTCTTGACGACCTGGAGGATGGCCGCGGCTGCCGGGCTCGTCAGTTCCTCGGGCTCCGAGGTGGTGTAGGAGGCTTCGAACGAGTAGCTGCCTTGCTTGACCGAGACGTGCGTGAACCGGATCTGCAGATCGACACCGTTCGACGGCCTGAGGTCGAGCCCGTGGAACGTGATGATCTGACCGCCGTCTTGAAGGCCCTCGATCGTGGCCGTCCCAACCCTCTGGAACCGGTAGCCCGCTCCGACCCTGCCGACCGACTGCGTCGCGAGCCCGGACAGTTTGACCTCTCCCCGACCGATGACGTTGACGGTCGTGTTGTCCATCGTGGCGCGGATTCCCCGTGGCACCTTCACGCGCACGTCGCTGGCGGGACTTCTCATACCGGCTGTGAAGTTCACGACCACGTCGGAAGTGGCATTCGCCGTGATCTCTTTTTGTTGCAGCTCGAGCCGGCCGCGTACGGCGCCCTTGACGATGTCGATTGTGTAGTGGTGTGTCTTGTGTCCTGCGGTCACGGTGAGGACGTCGCCCGGCACGACGCGGTCCGTGGGCCGCTTCTGAGCACCCTGCGAGTCCTCGACCGTGTAGGTCTGGGTGGACCCGTCCTTGGCGGTGATCTCCTTGAGCAGCTGGTCCACCGACTTGACCTCGAGCGTGGTGCGTCCCTGCCCCTCGGGGGTGTCCACCGTGTAAATAAACGTGCCACCGGAAGCCAGGGTGATCGTGTTGCTCGAGATGTCAAGGATGTGGATGCCCTCTGCCGAGGGGACGATGGACACGGAATCTGGGGCAGTGGCGCGGCTGACCGGTGCGGGCACCGCGTCAGGCACCTGCCCGTCTGCGGCAAAGGCGGGTGGGGCGATGGACAGCACCAGCGCTGTCAGAGCGCTTCCCAGGAATGTCGTGCGGCTGGCGTTCGTCACGTTTCGACCTCCACCTTCGATCTGCCCGGCAGCGTCGGCTCGCCGACCGCGAGAAGGAGTCGCACGTGACCGTAGTTCCGCTGCGGGCCCGCAGACCATCAGTTGCCGTGAGTTGCCCTGGCGCTTGCTAAGAGGCCAGAGATGGTGACGCTGCCGTACCTTGCGGCCGGATGGGCGTCGAACGCCCGGATCCGCCGGGAGCAGCCGGTCGGGATGGAGGTCAGGGTCGCGCCCGGAGGTGAGGTCTGCTGGAGATCAGCACTCGACCTCCGCACATCGTGGGCAGTGTTGCGGCAGTCGGCGGCCGCTCACACTCAGTTGCTACCGTGCCGGCGGCGTCCGCTGCGGGTCCGGCCTGGCCTATCCGGTGGTGATTCCGGCCGACGGTCTTGCTGCGGGCCAGGGAGTTCCGCCTAGTCAGCGGGGGGTGCGATCCGGGCCGGGCGCCGTTGACCCGTGGAGGCGCGGACCACCAGGTGGGTCGGAATCGTGACCGGTTTGTCGACCGGCGGCTGGGCGCCGGAGATGAGAGCGAGCAGGCCCTGTACGGCGGTGCGGCCAAGGAGGTGCAGCGGCGCGGCGAGGGTGGTCAAGCCGGGCGTGACCAGGTCGGTACCGAAGATGTTGTCGAACCCCACGACGCTGACGTCCTGCGGCACCCGGAGGCCGACGGTCGAGAGGCCGCGCAGCAGTCCCAGGGCCATCAGGTCGTTGTAGGCGATGACCGCGCTGGTCGGTCGTCGCCAGAAGTCGTCAGCGGCGGCGACGCCGCCGAGCACGGTGGGCGGATACGGGCCGAGACGGTGCAGTCGCAGGCCCAGTTCGACCGTCGCCTCACGTAACGCCCGCCAGCGGATCCCGTCCGACCACGCCGCCTCCGGCCCGGCCAGATAGGTGATGTGGCTGTGACCAAGGCCGGCCAGGTGATCCACGGCCTGCCGCATGCCGCGCCGGTGATCGGTCACCACCGACGGCACACCCGCGACGGCCCGGTTGAGCACGATCAGCGGCCGGAGCTTGGCCGTCATCCGGATCGCGGTGTCGGACATCCGGGTGCTGGCCAGCACGATGCCCTCCACCGTCTGGACGGCCCGGTCCAACGCCTCCCGCTCGAGCTGGTCGGACTCCTGCGCGTCGACGAGCAGGATCGTGTAGCCGGCCCCCATCGCCGCCGCCTGAGCACCACGGATGATCTCGAAGTAGTACGGGTTGGTGATGTCGGAGATGGCCAGCGCGATCATCGAAGAACGCTCGCTGAGCAGCGCGCGGGCGACGGGATTGGTGCGGTAGCCCATCTCCAGCGCGATCCTGCGGATCCGCCCGGCGGTGTCGGCGTTGACCCGGCCCGGGCGGGCGAATGCCCGGGACACCGTCGACGCGGCAACGCCCGCCGCTCGCGCCACATCGTAGATGGTTGGCGCCGCCCGCCCGTCACTGCCGGTCGAAGCTGCCACCGGGCCTCCTCGAGGTTACGGGTCGTTTCCCAACCTAGATCCTGCGAATGCCGACGACTGGGGTTGACCCGCTGTGACGGACAGGGTCGGTGTGTGGTGTCAGGCCACCATACTGCCCGTGATGGGGGCTTCGGCTTGGTTGGCGGCGGGGCTGAGGTAGCCGAGGGTGCAGTGCCGTCGGCGGTAGTAGCAATTCCAGGCAGCTCACCCGCTACAGCACTCGATCATGTACATGGAGTAGGACTCCGGGGCGACGTTGACCAGAGATTTATGGTCGTTACTCGCGAGGACCTCGTGTTGGCGCCACGGTAGCCGAGCAAGCGGTGCGCTCGGCACCGCCGGCCCGATCGTCACGCACGCTGGCCCGGTTCACGCCGTGATGATTACGTGCAGGTTGCGGGGCCCGTGGACGCCCTCGACCCGGTTGAGTTCGATGTCACTGGTGGCGGACGGTCCGCTGATCCACGTCAGGGGCCGGTGCGGGGTGACCCGGGCGAGGGCGTCCGGCACGGTGGCGACGACCTGGCCGATCCGCACCACGCACACGTGCACGTCCGGCAGCAGCGTGATGATCCGGCGGCCCTGGTCCGGGGCCCCGTCGAGCAGGATCGTGCCGGTCTCGGCCACGGCCACCGCCGCCGCGGTCACCACCCCGTCCACAGCGGCGACGCGCCCCGGTGGGAGGTTGTCGTCCGGCACCGCGCTGACGCTGCCCGGTAGCCAGTGCCGGGGCAGGCCGGGTGGCACCACGACCTGCCGGCCGCCGAGCGCCTCGTCGACGACCCGGGCGACGTCGGTGTCGGCGCACCGGTGCACGGTGGCCCGGTAGTCGGTGAGGCGGCCCACGAGCACGTCGACGTCGGCGTCGGCGTCGCCGGCGGGACGGTAATCCCTAGGCACCTCGGTCGGCGCCGGCCGAGGGTCGCCGAGGGCGGCACGCACCCGACCGAGGATGAGGTCCCGTGCGGTCACCGCTGCGCCCACCACTGACGGAAACTCTGCGGCGGCGGCTCCGGCAGGTCGCGGCTGGCCGTCCAGCCGGACAGCGGCGGCGGCAGGCCGCGCCCGCGCGGGCCGGCGAGCCGGCTCAGCCGCGCGGCGCGCTGCCCGGCCGCGTACAGCGCCGGGTGGTCCATGGTGTACGCGGCCGCGGCCATCGCCGCCGCCTCGGAACGGGGGTGGGGCGCCTGGCCGCGCAGGTGCACCAGGATCGACGGAATGTCGATCATGACAGGGCAGGCGTCGTAGCAGGCCCCGCAGAGCGACGAGGCGTACGGCAGGGAGGCGTTGTCGGCGATGCCGGTCAGTTGCGGGGAGAGCACGGCGCCGATCGGCCCCGGATACACCGACCCGTACGCGTGCCCGCCGGTGCGCTCGTACACCGGGCAGACGTTCAGGCAGGCCGAGCAGCGGATGCAATGCAGCGCCTGCCGGCCCACCTCGTCGGCGAGCACCGCGCTGCGCCCGTTGTCCATTAGCACCAGGTGGAACGCCTGCGGGCCGTCGCCGGGGGTGACGCCGGTCCACATCGAGGTGTAGGGGTTCATCCGCTCCCCGGTCGAGGCCCGGGGCAGCAGCTGGAGGAAGACTTCCAGGTCCCGCCAGGTGGGGATGACCTTCTCGATGCCCAGCACGGTGATCAGGGTCTCCGGCAGGGTGAGGCACATCCGCCCGTTGCCTTCGGACTCGACGACCGCGAGCGTGCCGGTCTCGGCCACGGCGAAGTTGGCCCCGGACACGGCCACCCGCGTACTCAGGAACGTCTCCCGCAGGTGCCGGCGGGCGGCGGCGGCCAGGGCCGCCGGCTCGTCCGCGAGCGCCGGGTCGACCCCCGGCATCGCCCGCAGGAAGATCTCCCTGATCTCCGCCCGGTTGCGGTGGATCGCGGGCACCAGAATGTGAGTCGGTCGGTCGTCTCCGAGCTGCACGATCAGCTCGGCCAGGTCGGTCTCGACCGGCTCGATCCCGGCGGCCTCCAGGGCCTCGTTGAGGCCGATCTCCTGCGTGGCCATCGACTTGACCTTCATCACCCGGTCGGCGCCGGCCGCCCGAACCAGGTCGGTGACGACCCGGTTCGCCTCGACCGCGTCGGCCGCCCAGTGCACCGTGCCGCCGGCCCTCGTGACCACAGCTTCCAGCTGCTCCAGCAGCTCGGGCAGGCGGGCCATGGTGTCGGTCTTGATCGCCCGGCCTGCGGCCCGCAACTCCTGCCAGTCCGGCACCTCACCTATCGCGGTCCCCGACTTGCCGCGGATCGTCGTGGTGGCGTGCCGCAGGTTCCGGCGGAGCTGGGCGTCACCCAACGCCCGCCGGGCCGCCGCTGGGAAGGGCTCGTCGCCGCGCAGGTGGCCCACCCCGGGCGGGGCGGTCGCCGGCATGCCCAGGAAGGTGGTCTCACGTCCGGTGGCCTCGGCCGGCCCGCCCGAGGCCGTCACCGGGCCACCCCCGCGACATCCCGGCCGGCACCGCGGGCATCCGCCTCGGTGCTGGCCAGGATTTCCGCCAGATGCACCGTCCGCACCCCCGCCCGCAGCCGGGACAGCCCGCCACCGATGTGCATCAGGCAGGAGGCGTCCCCGGCGGTGCACACGTCCGCCCTCGTGGCCAGCACGTTGCGCATCTTGTCCGCCAACATCGCCGTCGAGGTGTCCGCGTTCTTCAGCGCGAACGTACCCCCGAAGCCGCAGCACTGCTCCGCCTGCGGCAGCTCCACCAACTCCAGACCACGCACCTCGCGCAGCAGCCGCAAGGGCCGGTCCCCGACCCGGATCATGCGCAGTGCGTGACAGGTCGGGTGATACGTCACCCGGTGCGGAAAGTACCCCCCGACATCGATCACCCCCAGCACGTCGACCAGCAGTTCCGACAGCTCATACGTCCGCGCGGCCACCTCCTCCGCCCGGCTCGCCAGCCGCTCACCGCCCGCCCGGCGCGCCACCATCGCGTGCTGATGCCGCACCGACCCGACGCACGAGCCGGACGGCGCCACCACCACGTCGTACGGGGCGAACACCCGCACGTGCCGGCGGACCAGCCGCAAAGCCTCGTCCGGATAGCCGGTGTTGACGTGCATCTGCCCGCAGCACGTCTGATCCTCCGGGAAGACCACCTCGTGGCCCAGGCGCTCCAGCAACCGCACCGTCGCCTTGACCGCCTCCGGAAAGAGAGTGTCGGCGAGGCAGGTCACGAACAGGGCAATCCGCATCCTCAACCAGCCATCCGATCTTCCGCGGCTCGCCAGACCGACTGGTGGCGCTCGCGCAGATGAGCGCGTTCGTGGTTCAGCACCTGGACATCCGCCGGCAGGTCACGGGTGCGGCTGGCCATCAGTTGCGCCGGTGCGCCAGAGCGGGGGGCCGCCCTCTCGCCACGGGGATGCCGGTAGGGGTACGTCCGACGATCGGCACGTTCAGACAATGCGGCCCAGCCATTCCTCGACGCCGGCGATGTGGACCGTCGCCCAGGATCGGGCCAGCTCGGGTTGCCGGGAGGTGATGGCCTCCAGAATCGCGGCGTGCTGTTCGCGGGTCTTATGGACGGCGCCTTCCTGCGTCAGTCCCCGCCAGATGCGGGCGCGGGTGGTCGGGCCGGAGAGGCTGTCGAGCAGCGAGCTGAGCAGTTTGTTGCCCGCGCAGGCCGCAATCTGCCGATGGAACTCCAGGTCGTTGGCGACGAGTTCGTCGATGCTCGGATCCTCGCCGAGCGCGTCGAGGACGTTCCGGAGCTTGCCGAGTTCCTCCTCACTGATCCGCTGCGCGGCGAGCGCGGTGGCGGCCGGCTCGAGAATGCGGCGTACCTCCAGGAACTGCAGGACGGTGTCGTCGCGGTGGAAGTCGACGACGAAGCTCAACGCGTCGAGAAGCATCGCCGGGTCGAGGCTCGTCACGTACGTGCCGTCGCCCTGGCGTACGTCGAGCACCCGGATCAGCGACAGCGCTTTGACCGCCTCGCGCAGGGAGTTGCGGGACAGGCCGAGCCGCTCGGCGAGGTCGGGTTCGCGCGGCAGCCGATCACCGGGGCTCAGTTCGCCCGCGACGATCATCTGCTTGATCTTGCCGATCGCCTCGTCGGTGACCGCCATGCGTTCCTTCACCGTCCCTATCTACCACGAAAACGGGTACGTGCTCAGGGTCCGAGTCGGTAGGTTCGCGCCGCGGTGTCGCCGAACACCGCCGCCCGCTCCTGCGTTGACAGCGCAGGCAACGCCTCGGCCACCGCCGACATCACCGCGCCGTAGTCGGCGGCCAGCCGGCAGACCGGCCAGTCCGAGCCGAACATCAGCCGTTCGGGGCCGAACAGCTCCACGGCCGCGCCGACGAACGGGCGCAGGTCCGCGACCCGCCACCGGTTCCAGTCCGCCTCGGTGACCAGTCCGGAAAGCTTGGCGGTGACGTTCGGCAGCGCCGCGAGTTCCGCGACCGGACCCGCCCATTCGGCCAGGCCGGCCGCGCCGTCGCGGATGCGGGGTTTGCCCAGGTGGTCGAGGACGAAGCTGAGTTCCGGGACGTCCCGGGCGGCCCGGGCCACCGCCGCGAGCTGGTCGACCCGGCCCACGACGTCGATCGCCAGGCCGGCCTCGGCGACGGTACGAAGCCCGCGCCGGACCTGCGGGCGGTCGAGGTATTCCGGGTCCGCCTCGCCCTGCAGTTGCGGCCGGACGCCCACCAGCAGCTCGCCCCCGGGCAGCTGCCGGTAGCGGGCGACGGTGTCGGCGAGCGCGGGGTCTGCCGGGTCGGCCCACGCGACCACGCCGCCGATCGCTGAGGTGCTGCTCCCGTACCGGAGCAGGATGGCCGCCTCCGCGGTGTCGCAGCGTCCGCCCTCCACCAGGATTGTCCGGTCGACGCCGGCGGCGGACAGCTCCGGCTGGAGGTCGGCGGGCGTGAAGGACCGGCGAATCGGGGCCAGCTCCGGCTCGTCGAGCCACCGGTAGCCGTCGTCGATCCGCCACAGGTGGTGGTGCGCGTCGACGATCATGGCGTACCCACCGGACTGGTGGGAACCGGGGCGTCCGGGCGCAGCAGCCCCTCGGCGACCAGCTCCGACCAGAAGTCGGCCGGCGGTGGTGCGGCTGCCTGCAGCGCGGCGTTCCGCCGGACCTGCCCGGGGTCGTGCGCCCCGACCACCACCGCCGCCACTGCGGGGTGTGCGCCGGCGAAGGCGAGCGCCGCCGCTGGCAGCGAGGTCCCGTGCCGGGCGCAGACGGCGGCGATCGCCCGCACCCGGTCGACCATCGGGGGCGGCGCGTCGTGGTAGTCGTAGGGCAGCCCGGTGTGTGGCCGGTCGACGGCGAGCAGGCCGCTGTTGAAGACGCCCGCGTTGAGTACGGAGACGCCGCGCTGCGCGCACCTCGGCAGCAGCGTGTCCAGGGCGGGCTGCTCCAACAGCGTGTACCGGCCGGCGACCATGACGGCGTCGAGTTCGGTCTCTGCGACGAACCGGTGTAGCACCTGCCACTGCATCGACCCGACCCCGATCGCGCCCACAACATCCTGTGCCCGCAGGTCGTGCAGGGCCGGATATGCCTGCTCGAGTGCCTGAACCTGGTGGTCCTCCGGATCGTGGATGAGCACCACGTCGATGCGGTCCAGGCCGAGCCGGTCCAAGCTCGCCTCCAGCGAACGGTGCACCCCGTCGGCGCTGAAGTCCCACACCCGGCGGTGGTCGGCCGGCACGTGGAAGCCCGCCGGGTCACGTCGCGTCGCTCCGGCGGGGTCCGGCACGAGCAGGCGACCCACCTTGGTGCTGACCGTGTACGAGGGCCGCGGCAGGCTGCGCAGCGCGTCGCCGAGCCGGCGCTCGGAGAGCCCGAGCCCGTAGTGGGGTGCGGTGTCGAAGTACCGGATGCCCGATTCCCACGCCGCCGCCACGGTGTCCCCGGCTTCGGCGTCTTTCAGCGCCGTGTAGAGATTGCCGAGTTGGGCGCAGCCGAGACCTTGCGGACTCACGGTCACCTCTGACCGCCCCAGCCTGACCTCCGTCACGGCAGTTCCCAGACGAGGCGCAGCCCCGAGTCGGTGCCGGAGTAGTCGTCCTCGATCTCCAACAACTCCGCCATCCGGGCCTGCCAGGGCACGTTCGCCGGATGATCCCGCAACTCGTGTCGCATCCGCTGGTAGTCCTCGACCTCGACCAGATGGAACAGGTCGCGCCCGTCCCGCCAGATCCGCCACGAGCGCACCCCGGCGGCGCGCAGCGCGCTGTCCAGCTCGGCCGGGATGACCCGGTGCACCGTGTCGTACTCGCCTTCCTTGCCCGGCTTGAGCCGGGTGTGCAGGGCGATCCGTTGCATGGGGCAGCTCCTTTGCTCAGTCAGGACGATCCGCAGCGGGGCGCGGCCGCAGCCCCTGCATGCCGCCGTCGACGGCGAGGACACTGCCGGTGGTCGACCCGGCGAGGGGGCTGGCGAGGTAGGCGATCGCGGCCGCCACCTCGTTCGCGCTGACCAACCGGCCGAGGGGCTGGCGGGCCTGCAACGCGGCCAGCTCTGCCGTCGGGTCCTCGGCCGCCTCCAGCAGCCGGCGCACCCACGGCGTGTCCGCCGTGCCGGGGTTGACGCAGTTGACCCGGATCCCCTCCCGCAGGTGGTCGGCCGCCATCGCCAACGTCAGTGACTGCACCGCTCCCTTGCTGGCGCTGTAGAGCGCCCGATCCGGCAGTCCGGCGGTCGCCGCGATGGAGCAGGTGTTGACGATCGCCGCGTGGGACGACGCGCGCAGGTGCGGCAGTGCGGCGCGGGTCACCCGGACGATCCCGACCACGTTCACGTCGAGCACCCGGTGCCACTCGTCGTCCGGGTTGCTCTCCACCGTGCCGCGGGCTCCGATACCGGCGTTGTTGACCAGTACGTCGACGCCGCCGAGCGCCTCGGCGGCGGCGGCCACGGCCTCGCGCACCGAGGGGTCGTCGGCGACGTCCGCCGCGAAACCGAGCAGCGGCTCGGGCACCGCCTCGGGGCGCAGGTCCAGACAGGCCACGCGGGCGCCGCGCTTCGCCAGCAGAGTCGCCGTCGCCAGCCCGATGCCCGACGCCCCGCCGGTCACCAGGGCCCTCAACCCGGTGAACTCGCCTCGATCACCCATCACCGTTCCACCTCACCATCGGTCCGGTCGTCCTCGTCGCGGGGCCGCCCGCCGCCGCTCCCACTCACCGTCGGACCGGGCGCGCCTGCGGCGGACCACACCGGGCCGTGCGGGAAGACGTACTCGGCCAGCGTCTCCGGCCGCATGGTGGCGCTGAATCCCGGCGCGGTCGGCGCGACGTAGCGGCCGCGCGAAACCACCACTGGATCGACGAAATGTTCGTGCAGGTGGTCGACGTATTCGATGACCCGGTCCTGCATCGAGCCGGACACGGCGACGAAGTCGAACATCGACAGGTGCTGGACCAACTCGCAGAGGCCGACCCCGCCCGCGTGCGGGCACACGGGCACACGGAACTTCGCCGCCAGCAGCAGGATCGCGAGAACCTCGTTGACCCCGGCGACCCGAGCCGCGTCGATCTGCACGTAGGAGATCGCCTCGAGCTGGAGCAGTTGCTTGAAGACGACCCGGTTAGCGATGTGTTCGCCCGTCGCGACGCCGATCGGTGCCACCCCGCGGGCGATCGCGGCGTGCCCGACGACGTCGTCCGGGCTGGTCGGCTCCTCGATCCAGTACGGGTCGAACCGGGCCAGCTCGCGCACCCAGCTGATCGCCTCCGGCACATCCCAGCGCTGGTTGGCGTCTACCGCGATGCGGACATCCGGCCCGCAGGTCTGCCGGGCTATGTCCATCCGCCGGATGTCGTCGGCCAGATCCGCGCCGACCTTCAGCTTGATCTGGGTGAAGCCCTCCGCCACCGCTTCTTTGCACAGGCGGCGCAGCTTGTCGTCGTCGTAGCCCAGCCAGCCGGGCGACGTGGTGTAGGCCGGGAACCCCTCACGCTGCAGCAACTCCTCCCGCTCGGCGCGTCCGGGTTGTGCGGTACGCAGGATCCGCAGCGCCTCGTCGCGGGTCAGGGCGTCGGTGAGATAGCGGAAGTCGATCAGCTCGACGAGTTCCTCCGGGCTCAGCCGGCTCAGCAGCTGCCACAGCGGCAGCCCTTCTCGCTTGGCCCGCAGGTCCCACAGGGCGTTGATCACGGCGGAGATCGCCATGTGCATGACGCCCTTCTCCGGGCCGAGCCAGCGCAGCTGCGAGTCGTGAACGAGCTCGCGCCAGAAGCCGCCGAGGTCGGCCAGGACCGCGTCCACCGACCTGTCGAGCAGGTACGGCCGCAGCGAGGCGATTGCGGCCGCCTGCACCTCGTTGCCGCGGCCGATGGTGAAGGCGAAGCCGTGCCCCTCGTGCCCGTCCACGTCGTCGGTGCGCACCACGAGGTAGGCGGCCGAGTAGTCTGGGTCGGGGTTCATCGCGTCGGAGCCGTCCAACTCGCGCGAGGTCGGGAAGCGGACGTCGAGGACCTCCAGCTCGGTGAAGTTCATGCCTGCCCCACCTGCTGGCGCTGGCGCCCCAGCCCGTCGATCTCCAGCTCGACGACGTCGCCCGCGACCAGGTACGGCTTCGGTTCGGGTTGCCCGAGTGCCACTCCGGCCGGAGTGCCGGTGTTGATCACGTCGCCCGGGTGGAGCACCATGAACTGGCTGAGGTAGCGGATGATCTCCCCCACCGGAAAGACCATGTTGGCGGTTGCGCCGTCCTGCCGCAGGTCACCGTTCACCCACAGCCGCAGCCTCAGGGCCTGCGGGTCGGGCACCTCGTCGGCGGTGACCAGCCATGGTCCGAGTGGGTTGAAGGTCTCGCAGGACTTGCCCTTGTCCCACTGGCCGCCACGCTCGAGCTGGAACTCCCGCTCGGACACGTCGTGGGCTACGGCGTAGCCGGCGACGCAGTCCATCGCCTCCTCGATGCTGGACAGGTAGCGGGCGGTGCGTCCGATGACGACCGCGAGCTCGACCTCCCAATCGGTCTTCGTGCTGCCACGCGGAACAAGAACCGTGTCGTCGGGTCCCACCACGGTGTCCGGGGCCTTTAGGAAGACGACCGGCTCGGTCGGGAGCGGGGCACCGGTCTCGGCGGCGTGGTCCCGGTAGTTCAAGCCGATGCAGACGATCTTGTTGGGTCGCAGCGGTGGTCCGATCCGCAGTCCGTCGGTGGCGAGCACCGGCAACTCGGCCGTCGGGAGTTCCGCCAGCCGCCGGATGCCGTGGGTGGCGAAAAACGATGCGTCCAGGTCGTCGATCAACCCGTTGAGGTCGCGCAGTCGCCCGTCCGCGTCCAGCAGTGCCGGGCGCTCGTGTCCTGGTGCGCCCACCCGCAAGAGCCTCATGCGTCGCCCCCAGAATTCATGTCGCACATCCAATACGTCAGTTCTCGGTCAGCTCACGTCAATGCGCTACGGCGCCCCGGCTACCCCTTGGTGGCGCCTCCGGTCAGGCCCTTGACGAACTGTCGTTGCAGAGCCAGGTAGAAGATGAGCACGGGCAGCGTGGCCAGGAACATCAGCGCGAAGAGGCTGCCGAAATCCGCCTGGTACTGCCCGATGGAGCGGTAGATGCCGGTGGTGATCGTGGTCCCCTGGCTCGGGCCGAGAATGATCAGCGGATTGATGAAGTCGTTCCAGATCCACACGCTGAGGAAGATGACGACGCTCGCGGTCGCGGGGCGCAGCAACGGGAAGACGACCCGCCAGAAGACCTGCATACGACTCGCACCGTCGATGCGCGCCGCCTCTTCGAGTTCGACCGGTACGGCGCGGATGAAGCCCATGAAGACGAAGATGCCGAACGGTACGTAGTAGCCGACGTTGAACAGCACCAGACCCTGCAGTGTCGCCATCAGGTGGGTGAACCGCAGCACGTCGGTGATCGGTATCAGGATCACCTGCGGCGGGATCATGAGCCCGCAGAGCAGGAGCAGGGTCAGTGCCCGGGTCCACCGATTGCGGGTGCGGGCGAGGTAGTGGCCGAGCATCGCGGAGAGCACGATGAGCACCAGCACCGACAGGAGCGTGACGACGATGCTGTTGGTGAGGCTGACCCAGAACAGGCGGTCCGGCCGGGTGAGCACCGCCGTGATGTTGGCCAGGGTGGGCGGCAGCGGAAGCTGGGCGGGTTGCTTGGCGATCAGGTCGCCGTGTTTGAAGACGTTCGCCAGGACGAAGTACAGCGGCACGAAGAAGACCGCGGCGAGCGTGATCGCCACGCCGGGGCGCAGCCACGACGGTTTGCCATGTTTCACAGGTCCACCTCCCGGCGCTGCAGGAACCTCAGCGCGATCGCGGTCACGACCGCGACGATGAGCAACATCAGGATCGCCATGGCGGAGGCGTATCCACCGTGGTTGGCGTCGAAGCCGGTCTGGAGCACGTTGAAGGCGACGGTGGCGGTGGTGCCGGATCCCGGCCCGCCGTTGGTGATCACTTTGATGTAGTCGTATGCCTTGAACGCCGAGATCAGCAGGACGACGGTGTTGACGGTCAGGGCGGGCGCCAGCATCGGCCAGGTGACGGCGCGGAAGCGGCGGACCGGGCCGGCGCCGTCGATCGCCGCTGCCTCCTGCAGCTCGACGGGCACACCCTGGAGGCCGGCGAGGTAGACCACGACGCAGAAGCCGAGCATCTGCCAGCTGATGATCGACGCCACCGAGTACAGGGCGACGGCCGGATCGGAGAGCCAGCCGGGGGGCTGGTCGACCCCGAGGGCCCTCAGCGTCTCGTTGAGCGGTCCTTCGCTGTCCAGCAGGCGCGACCAGATGACGCTCACGACCACGGAGCTCAGGATGACCGGGGTGAAGAAGACGCTGCGCAGGGCGTTGTAGAGCCACCCGTGCCGGTCGAGCAGCAGCGCGACCGCCAGCCCGAGCACGTTCGGCACGATCACCACGATCACGGTGAGGATGGTGGTCACCCGCAGCGCCGTGAGGAACTGGTCGTCGCGCAGCAGCAGCTGGTAGTTCTCCAGTCCCACATACTTCGTCGGCGGGTTGAACGGGTTGTAGTTGGTCAGGCTGTAGCCGAGGCTGACCAGAATCGGTGCCAGGACGAAGCAGGCGTAGATCAGCACCCCCGGCGCGGCGAACGATGCGAAGTGCCCGAGGGCCGGCCCCAACGGGCGTCGTCGCCGGGTTCTTGTCGTCTCCTCCGATGCGGGCCGTGTGGCAGGCCTAGCGACCTGGGCAACCATTGCGCCTACTCCTTCCATTCTTACCGGTCGACCGTCGCCAGCTTCGGTGCGACCGAGGGGGTGTGGAGAGCGAGCGCTCTCCACACCCGGTCGTACGCGTCGCCGGATCAGCCAGCCTTCGACCATTCCGTGTCGAGGAAGGCGGCGGCCTGGGCGGGCGTCTTGCGTCCCGTGATCAGGTCCTGTGCGGCCGCGTCGACCTTGTCGGCCATTCCGGGCAGCAGCCCGTCGTCGGCCGTCTCCCAGCGGAATGCGTGCACGACGGCCTGCTGGGCCTGCGCCTGCTGGTAGAGCTCGTATCCCGCCTTGAACACCGGACCCACGTCCGAGGGCAGCGTGTAGCCCTTGATGGCGGGGAAGAGTCCGTCAGCCTTGACGGACGCGTCGAGTTGCTCCTTGTCTAGCTGGAACGCCAGCGCGAACTTCTTGGCCGCGTCGAGGTTCTTCGCCTTCGCGCTGACGATCATGCCGCCGCCGGTGTAGGCGGGCGCCACGACCTTGCCGTCCTCGGTCGGGAAGTTGAACACGCCGATCTCGAAGCCGGGCTTCTTGGTGTCGGCGTTCGCCGCGAACCAGTTCCCCATCGGATACATCGCACCCTTGCCGTCCAGGAACGCCTGTTCCGTGGCGGCGTAGTCCCGGGAGACGGCCGACTTGTCGAGGTAGCCCTTGGCGGACAGGTCGGCGAACTTGCCGAGCGCCTTCTCGAAGTCGGGGTCGGCGAACTTCGCCTGGTTCGAGCGTCGCTTGGTCAGCCAGTCCGGCGTCTTCGCATACAGGTCCACACTCACGAGGCCGGACAGGATCATCGACGAGGCGAAGCCATCCTTGCCACCGCCGATGACGAACGGCGTTGTTCCCTTCGCCTTGAGCTTCGCCGACGCGTCGAGCAGCTCGGCCCAGGTCTTCGGGGGCGCGGTGACGCCGGCGTCGGCGAACATCTTCTTGTTGTAGTAGATCGGCGGGATGGTCTGGGCGTTGGCCGGCAGCTGGTAGTACTTCCCGTTGATCGGGTTCGCCGTCGGGTAGAGGAAGTCCTTCAGCTCGTCCGGCTGCCATGCGTAGAGGTTTCCCGCCTCGGCGAACCCGGCTGGGGAAACCGCGATCATGACGTCCGGGAACTGGCCCGACTGCAGCAGCTGCTTGGCGTACGCCGTCCGACCGTCCGCGGTCGGGGCCACCAGCTTCTTGACGGTGATGTCCGGATTCTTGTCGGTCACCCGCTTGATCGCGGCATCCCAGTACCCGGGGGTGAGGTTCGGCGTCTCGAAGGTCAGGAAGGTGACCTCCTGCTTGCCGTCCACGATGGACGAGTTGCCACCGACCGTGCAGGCGCTGAGGGCGACGACGGCCGCGAGTGCGGCCGCCACCCGGAATGCTCGGGGCTTGTTCCGCATTGAGCCACCTCTCGTGAGGTCGGACAGTGGTGGGAGTGGCGAAGGTCAACGCCGGAGCGCAGTACATCCGATCTTTGGGCGGAGTGTCAACGCCCGAACCCGGAAAAGGCGGCATCCTCGGCCCGATCGATCGGATGACTACCCGATTCGCGGCATTCCTGGGATTCGAGCGACTTCGCCCGTTTGGACCGAGCCGAATGCCCATCCCGCGGCACCGAGCCATCGACCGCCGGGTCGTACGCTTCCCGGATGCCTGGAGTTGAGTTCGACGCCGCGACCCGGACCTGGCTGCTCTCCACCCCCGATACCGGGTATGCGCTGCGCCTCGGTGATGACGGTATGTTGCGCCACCTCTACTGGGGACCGCGGCTGACGCTGGCCCAGGCGAGCACCGTGCCGGCGCCGCGTCCCGCCACGATGACCCAATTCGAGGGCCAGGTGTACGACATCGAGGAGTTCCCGGTCGAGGGCGGGGCCCGGTTCGGTGTGCCCGCGCTCCAGGTACGGTTCGCCGACGGCACGCGGGGCCTGGAGCTGGCCTTCGCCGGCCAGCAACGCAACGCCGACACGCTGTCGATCCGGCTGGTCGACCGGCACTACCCGTTCGAGGTCGGCCTGCACTACCGCGTGTATCCGGACAGCGACGTCATCGAGCGGTGGACGTCGCTGGCGAATACCGGCGACGTGCCGGTCGAGGTGCTGCGGGCCGACTCGGCGACCTGGCCCGTCCCGGCCCGCGCGGACTACGTCGTACGCCATGTGACCGGCCACTGGGGCGGGGAGAGCCAGGTGGAGCGGGTCGACCTCGCCCGCGGCGAGACGGTGCTGACAAGCCGGCGCGGCACCACCGGCCACCACGCCAACCCCTGGTTCACCATCGACGCCGGCGACGCGAGCGAGGAGCACGGTGAGGTGTTCAGCGGCGCCCTGGCGTGGAGCGGCACGTGGCGGATCACCCTGAGCCGTACCCCGACCGACGTCGTGTCCGTGACCGGTGGGGCCGGCCATGAGGGTGTCTCGTGGCGGTTGGCGCCGAGCGAGCGGCGGGGGACGGCAGTGTTCGCCGGTCTCTACAGCACCGGCGGTTACGGGGCGACCAGCCGGGTCTGGCATCGCTACGTGCGTGGGCACGTTCTGCCGCACCCACGGGAGTTGCGTCCGGTGACCTACAACTCCTGGGAGGCGACCGGGTTCACGGTCGACGAGCCCGGTCAGCGGCGGCTCGCCGCACAGGCGGCCGAGCTGGGAGCGGAGTTGTTCGTGATGGACGACGGCTGGTTCGGCGCCCGGGTCGACGACCGCGCCGGTCTGGGCGACTGGACGGTGAACCGGAACCGATTTCCGAACGGGCTGGCCCCGCTGGCGGCCGAGGTGCACCGGCTGGGAATGAGGTTCGGGATCTGGGTCGAGCCGGAGATGGTGAACCCGGACAGCGATCTGTACCGGGCGCGCCCGGACTGGGTCCTGCACATGCGCAACCGGCGCCGCACCGAGCTGCGCCACCAGTTGGTGCTCAACTTCGCCAGGCCAGATGTGGCGGAGTGGGCGCATGGCTGGCTGGACGAACTCGTCGGCGGCAACGACGTCGACTTCCTGAAGTGGGACATGAACCGACCGTTCACCGAGGCCGGCTGGCCGGACGGCGGTGAGGATCCGGACCGGCTCTGGGTGCGCTACGTCGAGAACCTGTACGCGGTCCTGGACCGCCTTCGCGCCGATCACCCGCACCTGCGGATCCAGACATGTTCGGGCGGCGGCGGCCGGGTTGACCTGGGCATCCTTCGCCGTACGGACGAGGTCTGGCCGTCGGACAACACCGACGCCCGGGACCGGTTGTCGATCCAGCACGGCTATGGCCAGATCTATCCCACGGTCACCATGGCCGCCTGGGTGACTGACGTACCAAACTTTTTGACCGGGCGGGCCGTGCCCCTGCGGTTCCGCTTCCACGTGGCCATGGCCGGCGTGCTGGCCATCGGCGGCAACCTGCCGGAGTGGACCGACGAGGAGCGGGCCGAGGCCCGGCGCCTGGTGGCGCAGTACAAGCGGATCCGACCGGTGGTGCAGCACGGGGACGTCCACCGGCTGCTGCCGCCGTCCGACGGACTGTCCGCGACCCAGTACGTCGCGGTCGACGGCGCCGAATCCGTCGTCTTCTTCTGGCTTCCCGCGCCACGCTTCGGCCGCGAGGCGGCGCCCGGGCGGCTGCGGGGGCTGGACGCGGCCGCCCGATACCGTGACGAGGCGACAGGCGAGGTGCAACACGGCGCCGTGCTGCTGGGCCACGGACTGCGCCCGCAGTTGCCATCCGGGGACTACGCCAGCGCGGTCGTCCACCTCGTCCGCGTCGTCTAGGCAGCCGGCTTCCGCCAGCGGGGACCCGCGCTGGTCATCCGATGAATGACGGTTAGGCCGGCAGTGATCGGATGACTGTTCGTCGCGCCAGCCCGACGGCGGAACAGCCTGGCCACCTCCTATCTTCTGGCGTTATTTGCCTGCGCCGATTGTCGTCGCGCCCTACGGCGGACCAACGGAGGTCTTGACCATCGCCGATGGCAGTTGCAATCATCGGATGTCTTCGTTCGAAACCTCGATGTAACCACTGACCAGACAGACCATCGAGAGGCGATGTCCCCATGAGACTTCGACCGCACGGCGGTATCCGAGCACGATCCGAGCGGGCGTGGAGCAGGTGGCGCCTGTTGGGCGCCGCGCTCGTCCTCGTCCTGACCGCGGGGCTCATCGGCGCCCCCGCCGCCCACGCGGAGGTCCAGCATCCGCGACAACAGTGGATGCGTGAATCCACGGCCGGCCTGTTCCTGCACTGGGGAATGTTCACCGCCCCGGCCCACCGCAACTGCGCGGAGTGGGAGGACGATGTCACCGAGGGCGGCTGGACCCCGGACTACTGGGTGGACGAGGCCCGCAAGCTCGGCGCCTCCTACATCGTCCTGGCCACCTTCCACAGCCGGCTCGGGTACGCCCGCCCCTGGCCGTCGAAGATCCCCGGAAGCTGCGCCACCGAGCGCGACATCCTCGGCGAGCTCATCGAGGCCGGCAAGGCCAAGGGGGTCCGGGTCATCCTCTACATGACCGACGACCCCCAGTGGCACAACGAGCTCGGCGTCGAGACGCTGGACTCGGCGGCCTACTCGGCGTACAAGGGCCAGCAGGTCGACCTGACCACCCGCGACGGGTTCGGCATGTTCAGCTACGACCTGTTCTTCGAGGTGATGGAGAAGTACACCGACCTGGGCGGGTTCTGGATCGACAACGACAACGCCTACTGGGAGCGGAACCACCTCTACGAGCAGATCCGGGAGAAGCGCCCGTCCTGGTTGTTGAGCAACAACAACGAAGACACGCCGATCATGGACACGGTCAGCAATGAGCAGAAGACCGGCATGACCCCGGCCTACGACTACCCGCAGGCCGCCTTCACCCCCATGCCCCGCCTCACCGAGGCTGACTACAAGCTGCCGACGACCGGCTCCTGGTGGTACGACGGCGGCGACCACGCCGTTGACGTCCGGCTCAGCACCGGTCGTTACATCACCAACGCCGGCTCGTCCATGAAGTCCCTGATGGCGGAGACACCGATGGTGAACGGCAAGTTCCCCGCACAGCAGGAGTCGTTCAACAACTTCATGGCCGAGTGGGTGCCGCCGATCCGGTCCTCGCTGGTCGGCACCGAGGGCGGCGGCTACCTGTACGGCGGCATGCAGCCAGGCTTCTGGAACGACGGGGCTCACGGTGTCATCACGGTGGAACCCGGTGCGAAGACCCAGTACGTGCACGTGCTGACCCGGCCGCGGACGGATCAGGTGCGGTTGCGCGACAACGGCTACCGGGTGACCGGAGTGAGTGACCTGAGGACCGGCGAGCGGATGCCGTTCAGCCAGTCCGGCGGGTACCTGACGATCCTCGGCATCGACACCTGGGACACCTACGACACGGTGTTCCAGGTGAGCACGGCCGGCCAGCAGTCCTTCTATCCCCAGTCGATGATCAAGGCTTCCGCGTCCTCCTCCGGCGAGGGTCACCCGGCCGGCGATGTGGTGGACGGAAGCTTCGAGAACTACTGGGACAGCAACGGGCAGCTGCCGGTCTCGCTGACGCTGGACCTCGGCGATACCCGCAAGGCGAGGTACCTCGCGGTGAACCAGCGGGAGTGGTCGCCGACCTACGCCCGGGAGTCGTTCGGCCGGCCGGAGGACTCGGCGCGGATCAAGGACTACCGCGTCTACGTCAGCAAGGACGGTGTGCGCTGGGGGCAGCCGGTACGCAGCGGCGCGATGCCCAGCGCCCGTGGGGTGCAGTTCATCGACATCGGCGACCAGCGCGCCCGATTCGTCAAGCTGGAGGTCCTGAACACCTGGGGCGGCCCCCAGGCGCCGACGTTCTACCGGCAGCTGCGGATCGACGAGGTCAAGGTGGCCTACGACTACCCGGGGGCCGCCGGCGTCCAACTGCCGCTGGAGGCGGAGTCGAACGGCAACCCGCTCAACGGCAAGGCGAAGCGAACGAAGTGCGTCGCCTGCTCCGGTTCGCACCAGGTCGTCGGGCTCGGAGGCGGCACCCGCAACTCGGTTACCTACCGGGGCGTCACCGCACCGGAGGCGGGTACCTACCGACTGCAGATCGACCACACGGGCGCCGGCGCCGGCGCCTCGCTCGCGGTGAGCGTCAACGGCGGGACCGCGGTGGACGTGCCGGTCGCCGCGGACAACCCGGACGTGCCTGTCGCCTCGGCGGTCGCCGTACCGCTGCGGGCCGGCGCCAACACCATCACGGTGTTCAGTTCGGCTGCCAGGGGGCCGGGAATCGATCGGATCTCCGTCGGGCCCCTGCCACCGGCGTCCTCCATGCCGCGGACCACGATGACGGTGGAGCCCGCCGGTGTGCAGTGGGTCGGCCCGGGGCCGCAGTCGCTCACCGTCACGGCGCGGCTGCGGCTCGACGTCGACGACGCACTCGACCAGGTCAGCATGGCTCCAGTGGTTCCCGCCGGCTGGTCGATCACCGGCGGCGCCGCGACGTCGAGGGAGATGCGCCTCGGACAGGTTCTGGAGGGCAGCTGGACCGTCACCTCGCCGGCCGGCCAGGACGTCAGCTCGGCGAAGATCCCCGTGGTGGCGTCGTTCGAGACGCTCGGCAGGCCGAACCAGGTCAGCCGCGACCTGCGGGTGCAACTGCGCCCGGCGGACCGGGTGTTCATGCGGGAGGCGGAGGACTCGGGCAACCAGCTCGGCAGCTCCGGCATCACCAGCTGCTCACCCTGCTCCGGCGGACAGAAGGTGCGCAACATCGGCGGCAGCTCGGATGCCTACGTGCTGTTCGAGAACGTCACCGTCGACACGGCACGCGAGTACACCCTGTTCATCGACTTCACGGTGAACGGTGACCGTTCGTTCTTCGTGACCGTCAACGGCGGTACGCCCATCGAGGTCAAGGTGAGCGGCGTCGGCAACAACACGCCCTACACGACCTCGGTGCCCGTCACCCTTCGCACGGGCGCCAACACCATCAAGATTCACAACGACGAGGACTCCGCACCGGACCTCGACCGGCTGTCGCTGGGCTGACCCTCCCCGCGGCACCCACCCGCCGTCGATGCCCTGCTCGCCAGGTCGTGCGCGAGCAGGGCGTCGACTGAGGCGCTCACCCGCGCCGACCACCGGTCTCCCCACCACATTCGAGGAGGAGTCACCTGTGAAGCACACATCAGATCTATCGGCACCGCGGGCTATCGCCGCCCGCCCGACCCCCCGGATCGCGGCCCTCGCGGTCGCCCTGATCGCCACGCTGCTCGCCGGAACTCTCACGGCGACACCCGCTCGGGCGGACACCGCCCGATGGACCGTCGCGGCGGCCTTCGCACCGGGCGCCCCGAGGGCGGAGGTCATTCACGACAAGGCGGCGGGCAGCATCTCGTTGGCCGTGTCCCGCGGCGGCCGGACCGTACTGGCGCCCAGCACGCTGGGCATCCGCACCGAGGGCGCCGACCTGACCGGCGGACTACGCTTCCTCAGCCGCAGCGACCGCACTGACGTCGAGCAGTACACGACGACCGTCGGCAAGCAGGTGCGGCGGCTGGCGATCTTCCGGGAGGCGCGGTTCCGGTTCGCCGGCGCGGGTGGCGCCCGGGTCGACTTGGTCGTCCGGGCCGCCCGCGACGGGATCGCCTACCGGTACGAACTGCCCGGCGACCACGGATCGGTGCTCGGCGAGGCGTCCGCGTTCACGGTTCCCCCCGACAGCACGGCCTGGCTGGCGAACCACCGCCGGGACTACGAGAACCCCTACGTCCAGACGACCGCCGCCGCCGCGGACGACCGGGAGTATCTCGCCCCGGCGCTGTTCGACGTCGACGGCACCTACCTGATGATCGCCGAGTCCAACCTTGACGGACGGTACTCCGGCGGCAGCCTGGTGCACGACGGCACCGGCACCTACCGGGTGAAGCTGTGGGACCAGAACGTCCTGGTCGACGGGCCGCTGGCGACACCGTGGCGGGTGATGGTCGTCGGCGATCTCGGCACGATCGCCACCTCGACGCTCGTCGACGACCTGGCGCCGCCGTCGCGAATCAGCGACACCTCGTGGATCCGCCCCGGCCAGGTGCTCTGGACCTGGCTCGCCGGCGGGCGGGCGGCTGGGCAGAGCCTCACCAAGCAGATGGGCTACGTCGACTATGCCGCCCAGCGTGGCTGGCCGTACGTCGCCGTCGACGCGGGTTGGTACTTCGACCCGCAGCAGTGGGATGTCACCGACCCGAACTGGCGCACCACCAGCTGGATGCCGGAACTCGTCCGCTACGCGCGGGAGCGCAACGTCGGCATCGTGGTCTGGATCCACTACCGGGACCTCGACACCCCGCAGGAGCGGTCCGAGTGGCTGCCGACGCTGCACGAATGGGGCGTCAAGGGTGTCAAGATCGACTTCATGGACTCCGAGTCGCAGGAGCGGCTGCGGTGGTACGACGAGATCCTGCCCGCGACAGCCGCGAACCAGCTGCTGGTTAATTTCCACGGCTCGAACGTCCCGAAGGGCATCCACCGGGTGTGGCCCCACGTCATGACCATGGAGGGCGTCCACGGCGCCGAGAAGAGCAGCCTCACCACGAGCCACATCACCGCGCTTCCCTTCACCCGTAACGTGGTCGGTTCGATGGACTACACACCGATGGGGTTCCACCGGAACCGGCCGACCTCCGACGCCCACGAGTTGGGGCTGTCGGTCGTCTTCGAGTCCGGCCTGCAGGACCTCGCCGGCACTCCTGAGTCGTACGAGGCGCGGCCGGAGGCGGTGCGCTTCCTCGAACAGGTGCCGACCGTCTGGGACGAGACCAGGCTGCTCGCCGGCCGTCCCGCCGACAGCGCCGTCTTCGCACGCCGCAGCGGAGAGCGCTGGTTCCTGGGCGGGAGTTCCGCCGGCGCCGCCCGGACCCTGGACATACCGCTGAACCTGCCCGCCGGACCGTGGTTGGTGGAGCTGATCACCGACGGGGAGGGCGGGCTCGTGCGCAGCCAGCGGGTCATGCGAGCCGGTGACACGCTGCCCGTCGACGTCGTCGCCGACGGCGGCTTCGCCGGCCTGGCCTGCCGGTGGCAACCGAAGATCACCACCTGCGACCGGCCGTAGCCGTCCGCGTCAGCGTGCGATGCCGGGCCCGCGCGGCCCGGCATCGCACGCGCCTCGTTCGACCGTCCGAGCCAGTCCCTTTTGTCGAGGAGGATGCGATGCGCACACCACCACCAGGCAGTCGGCCGTCGCGGCGGAGCACCATCGGCGCGACCGTCGCCGTGGTCGCGGCACTGCTGCTCGCGCCGCTCGCCGCCCCGGCCCGCGCCGCGGGTCCGGAGACCACGGCCGGGCACGACCAGGGACCCATCACGGTCGCGAGCTCGTCGCCGCAGCTCGCCGACGCCGTCAACTGGGCCATGTCACGCGCACGGCAGCACGTGCAGACCGGCAAGCGCGGCCCGGTGAACGGAAACGGCAGCAACCCCGGCACCGGCGAGGCCGACTACATCCCGTCGTATTGGGCGGGCTACGCCCACCGCACCGCCTTCTACTCACGGGACTTCGTCCACCAGGCCGCGGGCGGCCACCTTCTCGGCCTCGAGGAGGAGAACAAGTCGATGCTCACCGCCTTCGCGGCGAGCGCGAACGAGGCGCGCAAGTGGTATCCGCTCTGGGCTTTGAACTTCGACGGCAGCCCCTACAACGTGGACTACCGCAGCGACACGAACTTTGTGCGCGAGGTGCCCGCGGTCTTCGAACTCGTGCAGGAGGCCGAGGATCAGTACCGCTGGACCGGCGACGCCGACTACCTCGACGACCCCGTGCTCTGGCGGTACTACACCAAGGCCGTCACCGACTTCGTCGCGCTCCACGACACGCAGCTGCCCAACGGCATCGCCGAGGGCACCGGCCGGGGCATCTTCCAGGGCGCCGCGAGCTACAACGAACGTAGCGACCAGGCCGTGATAGAAGCCGGCGACGGGCTCGCCTCCCAGTACCGGGCGTACCTCGCCTACGCGTACCTCGCCCGGGAGAAGGGCGATCTCGCAACGGCGGCGACCTTTGCGCAGAAGGCCGCGGCGCTCGTGCGGTACTTCGAGGATGAGTGGGGCGTCGTCCGGGACGCCTGGGAGTACGTGCGGGGTCGCGGCCCGGCGAACGAGCCGTACGCCGGCTTCGGCCGCGAGAACTCCGTCTTCTACGCGGTCAAGGAGTTCCTCGACGCCAACGACAAACGCACGTGGGACTACCTCGAGTACCTCGACCACATGTACGTCGAGGACCGGCCCCCGAACATCGAGGCGACGACGTACGTGCCCGACGCGCTGTTCAACTACGGCTTCGACGAGCAGGCGTGGACCTGGATGAAGGACATCATCGCCAAGATCCACCTTCCGCACGAGGTGCCCACGCAGGGCACGAACGGCGACTACCCTGAGACGAGCTTCACGCTCGTGTCGCAGACCGTCGAGGGACTCGCCGGGGTCCGGCCCAACGCGCCCGAGCACGCGGTGTTGGTCCGCTCGCACCTGCCCGCGGAGATCGGATGGCTCGACCTCGACCACATCCGTGTGGGCGAGCACGACTTCGGCGTCCGCCACGACGGCACGACGAAGACGGTCGTCAACCACAACGCCGGACCGCAACCGCTCGAGGTCACCGTGCAGTTCCCCGGCGGCTGGCCAAAGCTGAAGGTCGACGGCAAGCCCGTGAAGCCCGAGTACGTGCACGTGAACGGCCGGGCGCTCACCCAGGTCACGCTGACGGTTCCCGTCGGCGCCTCGGTCACCGTCACCACGAGCGGTGACGTGAACCAGAACCGGCACGGCGACCTCATCCTCACCCATCCGCAGGACTACGCGCTGCTCTCGCCGGCCGACGGTGCGACGGGCGTGCCCGCCAAGGGTGTGACCTTCGCGTGGGAGCCCGCGGTCAACGCGCGGGAGTACCGCCTGCGGGTCGCTCGCGACGCCGCGATGACCGACGTCGTCGCCGAGGCCACGGTCACGAAGCCGACCGCGAGGATCGCCTCCCTCGATGCCGGGCGGACCTTCTACTGGGAGGTCACGGCGGTCAACCCGAAGACCGGACAGCAACTCGTGGTCCCCGGCGGGGAGTGGGGGTTCCGCACCATGCCGGCTGCCGTGCCCGAAGCTCCGTCCCCGGTGGCCGCGTACCGCGTCGCTGACGCCGTCGGCGTCGTCTGGACGGCGGCCGAGGGCGCGCTGACGTCGACGGTCTACCGCGCCCCGGCGGGTGGCGACGACTTCACGGCCATCGCGACCGGGCAGACCGGCAGATCCTTCCTGGATCGCGAGGCGGCCGGCGGACCGTACCGGTATCGGGTGACCTCGACGAATGAAATCGGCGAGGGGCCGGGCACGGTCGTCGAGGAGCAGGCGGCGCCCGCCGACGGCCCCGCCGAACACCTCAGCGACCGTGATTGGGTCTCGGCGACGGCCGGGTGGCGGTCGGTGCTGAAGGACCGCGCCGTGTCGGGGAGCCCGATCCGCCTCGCCGGCACCGAGTACGCCAAGGGCATCGGCACCCACGCGAACTCGGAGGTCGTCTACGACCTCGAACCGACGGACACGAGGTTCGTCGCGATCGTCGGCATCGACGACGTGCAGCGCACCTCGCCCAACGCGTCGGTCGTCTTCCAGGTGCTCGCCGACGGCAAGGTCGTGTACGACAGCGGCCTCATGCGCGCGCAGCCGTACTCGCCACCGCAGCGCGTCGAACTCGACATCCTCGGTGTCGAGCGGCTCGTGCTGCGGGTCACGGACGCCGGCAACACGAACAACAGCGACCACGCGGACTGGGCCGACGCCAAGGTTCTCCGCCTCCCGGGGAGCTGATGCGCGTCGCGGGCAGGACGCCGAACCCGCCGGCGGACGTGCCGGCTCGCTGCCCGCCCGCCATTGCAGGGTGGGGTCACTCCGCCAGGTGAGCGACAGCCCCGGAGGTTCTCCGGGGCTGTCGTGTGTTGCTGGCTCGGCGTCGGTGACCTGAGCATTGCTGGCCAGGTCACGCACATTCGCCGCGGCCGGCCGGTCAGAGAGTGACGACGGCGTCCTCGGCGAGGGTGAACAGACCGGCGTCGAAGGGGATCGTCTTGAGTTTCGTGCCCTTCGGCACGTCGAAGTAGACGTTCGCCTTCACCGAGTTGCCCGGGTTGATCTCGTCAAGGAAACCCTTCGCGTCATCGTTGCCATAGATGGCGGCCTCCCCGTCGACGCTGTACTCCCGACCGGACGCGTCCTGCGCGGTGATGGTGCCGTCGGCGTGGAACAGGTGAGAGCTCTTGGTGACGTTCTTGGCCGTCACGCTGACCCGGCAGAAGGCGCCCTGCGCCTTGTGGTTGAAGTAGCTACTGCCGACCTGGGAGATCCCGCACTTCACGCTGTTGACGACGAATGCGAAGTCGCCGCCGCGCACCTTGTCTCCGACGCCGAAGGTCTTCGGCCTGGGCGGGGCCGGCGCCTTGGTCGTCGGCGCCTGGGCCGGCTTGGCGGGCGCCGGGGCCGAGGAGGTCGGCGCAGCCGACGCCGGGGCGGAGGTGCTGGTGGTGACGGCCGGGATGTCGCTGCTGGCGGACACGTCGTTCTTCTTGCCGCTGTCGCTGGTCAGCCCGATCACCATCGACCCGCCGCAGCACAGCACCACGAACGCGGCGACGCCGATGAGGGTCGGGACCAGCCAGGCGGGGCGCTTACGGGCGGCCGGCGCCGGCATGCCAGGCTGCTGCCAGCCGCCGGGCGGCGGCGGGTAGTGGCCGGGCTGCTGCGGGAACTGACCGGCCGGCGGCGGCGGGATCTGGCCCGCGGGAACCTGCGGGAACTGAGCGGTCGGCGGCATCGGCTGCTGGCCGGCGGGCGGCTGATTCTGGGCAGGTTCGTAGGGGTGGTCATTGGTGTGAAGGTCTCCCAAGTCCGGTGTCGCGCTGCCCCGTACTGAGCGCAATACCGCCGACCCCGCCATGTTGTTTGCTGGAGCAACAATCCTCCGGCTGTCCGGCCCTACACGCCGGTTAGCTGCACGAACACCAAATCTAATGATCCGGCCGTCGGCCGTTGAGCCACCCGCCTGCCCACGCTCCGGCCGCGGCGTCCCAGAATGGGTCGGCGTCCTCACCGGAGCGGATTACACGGCCAGACCTACGTCGACGACGGTGGCGTCGGCGGAAGTCCAATCTTTGGTATCCGCGACCGTACCAGCGGGTTCAAGTTGCCGACGGACAACGGTTACTTCACGGCGACCTACAACAAGACGGGCGCCACTGGCGGCGGCTCGACCAACCTCGGAGTCCAGTTCCCGCAGGTGATCCGCGATTTGTCACCATCCGGTAATGCCCGTCGCCGAGACGCCTGCCACCTGTGTCGTGCGGCTCAGGTGCTGGTGCTCAGCTGTTCTGTGGGAAGCCGAGGTTCACTCCACCGTGGGAGGGGTCGAGCCACCGGCTGGTGACCACCTTGGATCTGACGAAAAAGTTGACGCCTTCCGGCCCGTACGCGTGCGCGTCACCGAACAGGGAGTCCTTCCACCCGCCGAAGGAGTAGTAGGAAACCGGGACCGGGATCGGGACGTTCACTCCGACCATGCCGATTTCGATCTCGTTCTGGTAGCGCCGGGCTGCGCCGCCGTCGTTGGTGAAGATGGCGGTGCCGTTGCCGTAGCGGTTGGTGTTGACCACCTCGACGGCGTCGTCGTAGCTGGGCACGCGTAGCACCGAGAGCACCGGTCCGAAGATTTCGTCGGTGTAGATGAACATGTCGGTGTCGACGTGATCGAAGAGGGTCGGCCCGAGCCAGAAGCCGCCTCGCTCACCGTCGATCGGGTGGCTTCGTCCGTCGACCACCAGCTCTGCACCCGCGGCCCGTCCAGCGTCCAGGTACCACAGCACCCGGTCGCGGTGGGCGCCGGTGACCAGCGGTCCCATCTCGCTGTCCGGCCGACGGCCGTCGCCGACTTGAAGCGCGGCGATCCGCTCGCTGATCTTGGCGACCAGGGCGTCGCCGACCGGGTCGACGGCCACGACGACGGAGATGGCCATGCAGCGTTCGCCGGCCGAGCCGAAGCCGGCCGAGACGGCGGCGTCGGCGGCGAGGTCGAGGTCGGCGTCGGGCAGTACGACCATGTGGTTCTTCGCGCCGCCGAGCGCCTGCACCCGCTTGCCGTTGCGGGTGCCGGTCTCGTAGACGTAGCGGGCGATCGGGGTGGAGCCGACGAAGGAGATCGCCTTCACCGCAGGGTGTTCGAGAATACGGTCGACTGCCTCTTTGTCGCCGTGCACGACGTTGAACACGCCGTCCGGTAGCCCGGCCTCGGCGAACAGTTCGGCGAGGAAGTTCGCTGCGGACGGGTCCTTCTCGCTCGGCTTGAGGACCACGCTGTTGCCGCACGCGATCGCGTTCGGCGCGAACCACAGCGGCACCATGGCGGGGAAGTTGAACGGGGTGATCACGCCGACCACGCCGAGCGGCTGCCGGATGGAGTACACGTCGACCTGGGTGGAGGCGTTTTCGCTGAACCCGCCCTTGAGCATCTGGGGGATGCCGCAGGCGAATTCCACGTTCTCCAGCCCGCGTTGGATCTCCCCCGTGGCGTCGGACAGCACCTTGCCGTGCTCGGCGGTGATGATCCTGGCCAGTTCGGGCCGGCGGGCGTTCAGCAGTTCCCGGAAGGCGAACATCACGTTTGACCGCTGGGCGAGAGAAGCCGTACGCCAGCGGGTGAAGGCCTCGCCGGCGGCGGCGACGGCCTGGTCGACGACCGCGGCGGTCGCGAAGTCGACGTGCCCTGCGATCTGTCCGGTGGCGGGGTCGTAGATGTCGCCGGCGCGTTCGGCGACGCCGATCCACGGCTTGCCGCCGATCCAATGGGTGGTCCTCATCGCTGCTGCACCTCCTTGGCCACGGCCTCGATCGACTGGGTGAGGATCTCAAGCGCCTCGTCCGCCTCGGCCCAGGTCAGCGTCATCGGTGGTGCCAGGCGGATGACGTTGCCGTACAGGCCACCCTTGCCGACGAGCAGTCCACGTTCCCGGGATTCCTCGAGCAGTGCGGCGGCGGCCGCCGGGTGGGGCGCGCCGTCGGGTCCGACGAGCTCCATCGCGATCATCAGGCCCTTGCCGCGGACGTCGCCGACCACGGGATGCGCCTGCGCGACCGCACGGAGGCCGTCGAGCAGCCGGGCACCCAGGTCTGCGGCGTTGGCCTGGAGGTCGTGTTCCAGGAGATAGTTGAGCGAGGCCAGAGCGCCGGTGGTGGCGAGCGGATTGCCGCCGAAGGTGGAGATCGAGTTGGCGCCGAGGCAGTCCATGAGGTCCGCCCGGGCGATGACGCCGCCGATCGCCAGGCCGTTGCCCAGGCCTTTGGCGAAGGTGATCGCGTCGGGTACGACGCCGTGCGCCTGGATGCCCCAGAAGTGCTCGCCGGTGCGGCCCCAGCCGGTCTGCACCTCGTCGGAGACGAGGAGGATCCCGTACTCGTCGAGCACGTTCTTGAACTCGCCGAACAGCCCGTCCGGTGGGGTGGCGAAGCCGCCGACGCCCTGGATCGGTTCGACGATCATGCACGCGACGTCACCCGCGGTCGTCGTCTCGATGATCTCGCGCAGGTCGGCGACGCAGGCGCGGATGTAGTCCGCGTCGGACAGGTCCCGGAAGGGGCTGCGGTAGCGGTAGCCGCCGTGCACCCAGCTCACCTTGACGGGGCTGAGCGCGCTGGCCGACCAGCCGCGGATGCCGGTGATGCCGACGGTGGCGAACGCGCGGCCGTGGTAGGAGTTGCGCAGGGCGAGCACCTGCTCGCTGCGCCGGCGCTGGGTGGCGAGCATCAGCGCGGTCTCGTTCGCCTCGGTGCCCGAGTTGGTGAAGAACACCTTGGCGTCCGGAATCCCGGAGAGCTCCGCGATCTTCTCCGCGAGCTCGACCTGCGACTGGATCAGGTAGAGCGTGGAGGAGTGCAGCACGCCGGTGTCGATCTGCGACCGGACCGCGTCGCTGATCTCGGCCACGTCGTAGCCGATCGCGTTGGTGAGGATGCCGGCGAAGAAGTCGAGGTAGGTGCGTCCCTCCCGGTCGGTCACCCGGCGACCGGACGCGCTGGCGAACTCGATCGGCTGTTCGTAGTACAGCGCCAGCCACTTCGGCATCACGGACCGGTGTCTGGTCAGCAGCTCGCGGTGCGCCATCGCGTCCTCCGTGTCTCCGCCGGTAGGCCGAGTGTGGCGGCATTCGTTGTCCAACCGCTATGTGCAACCTGTACCGCTTCGCGGCCGTGGCCATTACGTTGTGTGCAATCCCGGTAGTAGGGAGGCCGCGATGTATCCCTCCGTCGCAGACGCCGTCGCGCTGCCGGTGATCCGGCGCGCGAGGCCGCAGGTGGTGGCCGGGTCGGCCGGGATGCAGGGCCGGGTCCGCTGGGTCCACGTGGCGGAGGTCGCCGACATCGCGCACTTGCTCCGCGGTGGGGAACTGGTACTGACCACCGGTATCGCGCTGCCGGAGGAGCCGGCGGCGCTCACGGGCTACGTGGACGACCTGGCCGCGGTCCACGCGGCGGGACTGGTCATCGAGTTGGTCCGCCGGTGGAACGATCACGTACCCGAGGCGCTCGTGACAGCCGCCGACCGGCACCGACTCCCCCTGATCACGCTCGCGGAAGAGACGCGGTTCGTGTCCGTCACCGAGGCGGTGGTGGCGCTGATCGTCGACGCCCAGCTCGCCGAGCTGCGGGCCGCCGAGCAGGTGCACGAGACGTTCACCTCGCTCACCGTGGCCGGGGCCGAGCCGGCCGAGGTGCTGCGCGAGGTGGCCAGGATCTCCGCGCTGCCCGTCGTGCTGGAGACGCTGGGGCACGAGGTGCTCGCGTACGACGCGGCTGGGCAGGATCCCACCGAGCTGCTCGCGGACTGGCGTCAGCGGTCCCGGTCCGTGGCCGTGCCCGAGCGAACGGCCTACGACGAGGAGGCCGGCTGGTTGGTCACGGTGGTCGGCGCGCAGGGCGCCGACTGGGGACGCCTGGTGCTGCTCTCGCCGGACCCTCCGCCGCACCGGCACATGGTGGTCGCGGAGCGGGCCGCGTCGGCGCTGGCGGTGCATCGCCTCGTGGCACGTGATCGGGAGAGTCTGGAACGGCAGACGCATCGGATGTTGCTCGCGCAACTGCTCGGTCAGGCGGTACCGCCGCCGGATCTGGCCGCCCGGGCGGCCGCGCTGGGCGTCGGCCTCGAACGGCGGCAGCTCGTCGGGGTGGCGATCCGGCCCGGGCACATGACGCCACGCGCGCCTGCGCTGGCCACTCAGGAGGTGCTGCGCGATCTCGCCGAGGTGATCGCGTCGGCCGCGCGGCGGGTGTCAGTGCCCGCCCTGGTGGGCGTCGTGGACGACACGAGCGTACGGGCGCTGTTGTCGCTGCCCGCCCACGCCAGGGTCGACGCGGTCCTCCGTCGGCTGGCCGAGGAGGTACACCGCTCGACAACCGGCCCGGTGCTGGTGGCGGTCGGCACCACCGTGTCACACGCCGCCGAGGTGCGCCGCAGCCTCGGCGAGGCCGCCCACGTCGCGGGGGCGGCCCTCCGCACCCCCGGTGCGCAGCTCTACCACAAGCTGGACAACGTGCGCCTGCGCGGCCTGTTGCACCTGTTGCGTGAGGACGAGCGGGTCCAGGCGTTCGCAGACCGGGAGTTAGGCCCGCTGCTGGCGCGGGACGCCCACCAGCGCAGCCGGCTGGTGGAACTGCTGCGCTGCTACTGCGAGCAGGGCGGGAACAAGTCGGCGGCGGCCGCTGCGGCGCACCTGTCGCGTACGGCCTACTACCAGCAGCTGTCGCGCATTGCGCAGGTGCTCGGGGTGTCGCTGGAGGACCCGGAGTCGGTGCTGTCGCTGTACGTCGCGCTCCTGGTGCACGAACTCGACGCGTAGGACCGCTCGCAGCGCTAATCCACCCACCGTGCTGATTGACAGGTCGGTGCGGGCATGCCGTGGACAGAGTGTGCCCCGATCATGGCAAGCGTGGACACTTTGGCGCTGCCCGTGGCGGGCTCGCGACACCCACCATTCCCAGATAAAGATCGCGCTGAACCGCCCACCAGGAGCGCGTGAGCCGGGTTGGTCGGCCAGTGTTGCGGCACCGTAACAGGAGGTGACCGATGACCGTCGAACCCCTGCCCCCGGCCGAAACCACCGCGGTCGAACCCGGCACGCAGATCACCCATCCGGACGGCCGAGTCGAGTTGCGCGACTTCTCCACGATCGCCGACAGCCGCTACTTCAACGAGGAACTCGCCCCGGTACCGATCGAGAAGCGCACCTGGACCACGTACAACTTCGCGGCGCTGTGGATCGGCATGGCGCACAACATCCCCACCTACCTGCTCGCCGCCGGGCTCATCCAGCTCGGTATGAACTGGGTGCAGGCGTTCCTCACGATCACGCTGGGCAACCTGCTCGTCCTGATCCCGATGCTGTTGAACAGCCACGCGGGCACCAAGTACGGCATTCCGTTCCCGGTCTTCGCCCGCGCGTTCTACGGAGTTCGCGGCGCCAACCTCGCGGCTCTGCTGCGCGCGTTCATCGCGTGCGGCTGGTTCGGCATCCAGACCTGGATCGGCGGTGAGGCGATCTACGCGATCGCCGGGAAACTGCTGGGCTCCTGGTGGGTCGACGCGGCGCGGATCATGGACTACCCGTGGACGCTGTGGGCCTCCTTCTTCCTGTTCTGGGCGATCGAGATGGCGATCATCTGGCGGGGCATGGACACCCTGCGACGCTTCGAAAACTGGGCAGCGCCCTTCGTCATCGTGGTGGCCGTGGCCCTGCTGATCTGGGTCATGGTCGAGGCCGGCGGGCTCGGCCCGATCCTGTCCGAGCCGTCGAAGCTGGGCTGGGGCGCCGACTTCTGGAAGCTGTTCGCACCATCCCTGATGGCGATGATCGCGTTCTGGGCGACCCTGTCGCTGAACATCCCCGACTTCACCCGGTTCGGCGGCAGCCAGCGGCAGCAGGCGTATGGCCAGGTCCTCGGCCTACCCACCACGATGTCGTTCTTCGCCCTCCTGTCGATCATGATCACCTCAGGCACGGCCGTGATCTACGGCGAGGCGATCTGGGACCCCATCCAGCTCGCCGCCAAGTTCGAGAACCCGCTGGTCGTCGCGCTGGGCCTGTTCACGGTCGTGGTCGCGACACTGTCGGTGAACGTCGCTGCGAACACGGTCAGCCCGGCGTACGACTTCTCCAACGCCGCACCCCGACTGGTCAACTTCCGGACCGGAGGGCTGATCACCGGCGTGCTCGGCATCCTGATCCAGCCGTGGCGGCTGGTGCAGGACCCCAACATCTACATCTTCGTGTGGCTCGGGTTCTACGGCGGCCTGCTCGGCGCCGTCGCCGGAGTGCTCATCGCCGGATACTGGGTTCGCAGCCGCACGCGCCTCCAGTTGCCCGCCCTCTACCGTCCCGAGGGCAGGTACTGGTTCTCCGGCGGCTGGAACTGGGCGGCCATCGTCGCCACCGTCGTCGGCGCGGTCCTCGCGGTGGGTGGCGCCTACTCCGCACCAGGCAAGGGGCCGTTCCCCGAGGACGGGTTCATCCCGTGGCTCAAGCCGCTCTACGACTACAGCTGGGTCGCCGGTCTGGTCGGCGCGTTCGTCGCCTACCTGGCGCTGTCGCTGCCGCGCACCGCTCACGCCAAGGAGGAAGACCGATGAGCACCATCATCCGAGCCGGGCTGGTGCAACAGAAGTGGACCGGCGACAAGGAGTCGATGATCGCGAATGCGGTGGAGGCGATCCGCAGCGCCGCGTCGCAGGGCGCACAGGTCGTCTGCCTGCAGGAGTTGTTCTACGGCCCGTACTTCTGCCAGGTCCAGGACGCCGACTACTACTCGTACACCGAGGCGATCCCCGACGGGCCGACGACCGCGCTGATGCGTGAGATCGCCGAGCAGCACGGTGTGGTGCTGATCGTGCCGATGTACGAGCAGGAACAGCCAGGCGTCTACTACAACACGGCGGCGGTGATCGACGCCGACGGCACCTACCTCGGCAAGCACCGCAAGAACCACATCCCGCAGGTGAAAGGGTTCTGGGAGAAGTTCTACTTCCGGCCGGGAAACCTCGGCTATCCGGTGTTCGACACCGCGGTGGGCCGCATCGGCGTCTACATCTGCTACGAACGGCATTTCCCCGAAGGCTGGCGGGCGCTGGGGCTGGCCGGCGCGAAGATTGTCTTCAACCCCTCCGCCACGAGCCGGGGCCTGTCGGAGTACCTCTGGCGCCTCGAGCAGCCGGCCGCCGCGGTCGCCAACGAGTACTACGTCGGCACGATCAACCGGGTCGGCGTGGAACCGTTGGGCGACAACGACTTCTACGGCCAGTCCTACTTCGTGGACCCGCGGGGGCAACTGGTCGGCGACGCCGCGTCGGACACCGAGGAAGAGGTCGTCATCCGCGATCTCGACATGGACCGGCTGGCCGAGGTGCGCGACCTGTGGGCGTTCTACCGCGACCGCCGGCCGGAGACCTACGAATCGCTGGTGACGCCGTGAGCGTCGTCATCCGCAACGGAACAGTCGTCAACGCCACCGGGGAGTACCCGGCGGACGTGCTGGTGGAGGGCGAGCGGATCGCCGCGCTCGCCGCGCCGGACTCGGGTCTGGCCCAGCAGTGGGCGTCCGGCGCCGAGCGGGTGATCGACGCCGCCGGGAAGTACGTGGTGCCGGGCGGCATCGACGGGCACACCCACATGGAGATGCCGTTCGGGGGCACCTTCTCGGCCGACACCTTCGAGAGCGGCACGACCGCGGCGGCCTGGGGCGGCACCACCACGATCATCGACTTCGCCGTGCAGGGCAAGGGAACGTCGCTGCTGTCCGCGCTGGACAAGTGGCACAGCAAGGCCGACGGCAACTGCGCGATCGACTACGGGTTCCACATGATCGTCTCGGACGTCAACGACACGTCGCTCAAAGAGATGGAGGCCTGCATCGACGCGGGCGTGAACACCTTCAAGATGTTCATGGCCTACCCGGGTGTCTTCTACGCCACGGACGGAGAGATCCTGCGGGCGATGCAGAAGGCGCGGGACACCGGATCAATGATCATGATGCACGCCGAGAACGGCATCGCGATCGACCAGCTCGTCGCGCAGGCACTGGCGAGTGGGCGGACCGACCCGGTACAGCACGGGCTGACCCGGCCGCCCGAGCTGGAAGGCGAGGCAACCTCCCGGGCGATCACCCTGGCGAAGGTCACCGGCGCACCGCTGTACATCGTGCACCTGACCGCCGCGCACGCCCTCGACGCGGTCACCCGGGCCCGCGACACCGGGCAGAACGTGTTCGCCGAGACCTGCCCGCAGTACCTGTTCCTGTCGCTGGACGACCTGGCCAGGCCTGACTTCGAGGGCGCGAAGTACGTCGCTTCTCCCCCGCTGCGGCCCAAGGAGCACCAAGCGGAACTGTGGCGTGGCCTGCGCACCAACGACCTGTCGCTGGTGTCCACCGACCACTGCCCCTTCTGCTTCAAGGACCAGAAGCAGCTGGGCCGGGCAGACTTCTCGAAGATCCCCAACGGGATACCGGGCGTCGAGCACCGGATGGACCTGCTCTACCAGGGCGTCGTGAAGGGCGAGATCACCCTGCCGCGCTGGGTCGAGATCAGCTCGACCACACCCGCCCGGATGTTCGGTCTCTACCCACGCAAGGGCGTCATCGCCCCGGGCGCGGACGCGGACATCACGGTGTACGACCCGACGGCCGAGCAGACCATCTCCGCCGGCAGCCACCACATGAACGTGGACTATTCCGCGTACGAGGGCATGCGGCTGACCGGGAAGGTCTCCACCGTGTTGTCTCGCGGCCGGATCGTCGTCGACGACAACGCCTTCCACGGCGCCGCCGGGCACGGCAGGTTCCTGAAGCGCGACCTCAGCCAGTACCTGGTCTGACGAGGAGTTGACCGTGGACTTCGGTGTCGTACTGCAGACCGACCCGCCCGCTCGCGACGTCGTGGCGGGCCTCGCCGCCGCTGAGGACAACGGGTTCCGCTACGGGTGGACGTTCGACTCCTGCGTGCTGTGGCAGGAACCGTTCGTCATTTACTCGCAGGTCCTCGCCGCGACCAAGCACCTGATCGTCGGACCGATGGTGACCAACCCGAGCACCCGCGACTGGTCGGTCACCGCGTCACTCTTCGCCACCCTCAATGACATGTTCGGCAACCGAACCGTCTGCGGAATCGGCCGGGGTGACTCGGCCCGCCGAGTCATCGGCCAACCGCCGGCGAGCCTGGCCACCCTCAGAAGCGCCATGCGTGTGATCAAGGAACTGGCCGAGGGGCGCGCCGTCGAACACCACGGCACGCCGGTGCGCATCCCGTGGGTGCGTGACGGCAAGCTGGAGATCTGGATGGCCGCCTACGGCCCGAAGGCGCTGCGGCTGGTCGGCGAGCAGGCCGACGGCTTCATCCTGCAGACCGCCGACCCGGACATCGCCCGCTGGACGATCGGCACGGTACGCGACGCGGCCAGCGCCGCCGGCCGGGATCCGGACTCGATCACGGTGTGCGTGGCCGCCCCCGCCTACGTGGGTACGAACCTCGTACACCAACGGGATCAGCTGCGCTGGTTCGGCGGCATGGTCGGCAACCACGTGGCCGACCTGGTCGCCCGCTACGGCGACTCCGGCGTGGTGCCGAAGGCGCTGACCGACTACATCACCGGCCGCGAGGGCTACGACTACTCACACCACGGCCGCGCCGGCAATCCGTCCACCGACTTCGTCCCCGACGCCATCGTCGACCGATTCTGCCTGCTCGGCCCCGAGTCGGCCCATGTCGACCGGTTGCAGGAGCTCAAGGAGATCGGGGTGAACAACTTCGCCCTCTACCTCATGCATGACGACAAGGAGAAGACCCTCACCGCGTACGGCAAGAACGTGATCACCCACGTCTAGTGCAGCGCTGGCGATCACCGCCGGAGCGGATGCACGTTCATCGCCGCCGGCGAATGAGATCGGAACGCCGCAGACCGGTCACCGTCGACCGATCGTCGGGTCCGTTCAGGCACACCGGGACCGGTGCGGGCTACGCGGAGGTGGTCATGTACCCAGCGGCGAAGGTTCGCACCGTGCTGGCGGCCGGGACGCTCGGCCTTGCCATGGTCGCCTGCCAGTCCTCGCACGCCCCCGCGCCCGGGCCGTCCGCCCCTGATGGGGCACGCTCAATCCAGTCCGCGCCCGGTGGGTCGGGTAGCGGACGGGCGGCACCGCCGTCCACATCGACCGCGCCGGTACCGTCCGTGCCGGCGCCGACCAGGTCGGCGGGCCTGACCAGGTGGCAACTGGCCGGGCAGCGGATCATCTACTCCTATCCCGGGTTGACACCACCGGCGAGCCTGTTGAGGATCATCCGCGCCGGTGAGGCCGCCGGAGTGATCTTCTTCGGGGAGAACATCGCCGGAACCGCCCAAATCAGCTCGGTGATCGCCCAGTTGCGACGAGCCCAGGCGCAAAGCCCGGTCCACGTGCCGCTGCTGCTCATGGTCGACCAGGAGGGTGGCCTGATCCGGCGGTTGTCGGGGGCGCACGCGCTGTCGGAGAAGCTGATCGGCCAGTCCGCCGATCCAATGGCCGCGGCGGCCGCGGCGGGCACCGGAGCCGGCCGCACCCTCGCCGCGGTGGGCATGAACGTCAACCTCGCCCCGGTTCTCGACGTCTACTCCACTGCGGGCAACTTCATCGACCAGTACCAGCGCTCCTACAGCGCGAACCCCGGCACCGTCGCGCCCCTGGGGCGGGCGTTCATCACCGCCCAGCAGCGCACCGGCGTGGCCGCCACCGCCAAGCACTTCCCCGGACTGGGACAGGCGGCAACGGACCAGAACACCGACAGCCAGCCGATCACCCTGTCCCAGTCGCTGGCCACGTTGCGCGGCACCGACGAGTTCCCGTACTCAGCCGCCGTCGCCAGCGGCGTCGACCTCGTCATGGTGTCCTGGGCCATCTACCCGGCGCTGGACCCGAACCGCCCAGCCGGCCTGTCGCCGACCGTGGTCCGGCAGGAACTCCGCGACCGCATCGGGTTCACCGGGGTGACCGTCACCGACGCCCTGGAAGCCGGTGCGCTGGCTCACTACGGCAGCACCGGCCAGCGCGCGGTCGCCGCCGCGGCCGCCGGCATGGACCTCATCCTGTGCTCCGCCCGTGAGGTCAGCCAGGGCGAAGCAGCCACCGCCGCCCTGGTCAACGCCCAGACCGGAGGCCAGCTCGACTCCGCCGGCTTCATCACCGCGGCGGATCGGGTCGCCGATTTGCGGGCCCGTCTCCAATGACCGTCCAGTGAGGTTTCCCCGGGATGTGGACATCCCGGTCGTGCCGAGCACATCTGACCGGTACGGGCGAACGGGTCCATCCGGGCCGCGGTGTTCCACCACCGCAGCCGGCCGTTGACGTTTGGCTGTTGAAAATTGCCAAGCGTTGCGGTGGAATGGTTGAAATGTTTCACCACCGATCCTCGCGGATGAAGGTGGCATCATGTCAGTCCGCCCACTCCGTCTTCTCGACCCGGCGACGGCCGATGCTCGGCCACGTGCACTTCAGCGCCGTGCGGGCGCGGGCGAATCGGCTGCACTCGGAGACGAGTCTCGCCGCCGAGGACCACAGCCGCCCGGCGTGGATCTGAACGACCGGACGTCCGGCCCACATTCAGCCTTCACTGACATAGATCGATATCATCCGCCGACCCACAACAGTTGTCGTTGTTGTTCCACACCCCTCATGGAGGCAGCGCATGTCAACTCATCGGCACGAGGTCGGTCGGCGCACCTTGTTCAAGGCGGGTCTGGGTACCGGGATCGCGGCGGTCGTCGGCACTGAACTGTTCGCCGCGGCACCAGCGGGTGCCGCGCCCAGCGCCATGTTCCCCTGGATCATCGATTGCGACACATGGGGTGCGCGCCCGCCACGGGGAGCGATTCAGATCACCGGCAACGTCACCAACAAGATCATCCTGCACCACATGGCGTTCCCGAACGTCACGGACTACTCGCGCGACCAGGCGATACGACTGGCGCGGGACTGTCAGAACCTGCACATGGACGTCAACGGCTGGGCGGACACCGGACAGCACTTCACGGTCAGCCGTGGCGGCTACGTGCTGGAGGGTCGCCACCGCAGCCTGCAGACGCTCGACACCGGCGCGCACCAGGTCATCTCCGCACACTGCCCCGGCGAGAACGGGAACGCGATCGGGATCGAGAACGAGGGCACGTACATCACCGAGACGCCGCCTGACGCACTGCTCGACTCGCTGGTGACGTTGTGCGCCGCGGTGTGCCAGCAGTTCCGGCTGCAGCCCTGGGACATCTTCGGCCACGGGGACTTCTACACCACCGAGTGCCCGGGCACCGCCTTCTACCGGCTGTTCCCGATGGTGCGCTCGCGTGTCGCGGCAGCACTCGCTACACAACAGCCGGACATCCCCGCACGCCGGTGGCCCGACATCTGGCGCTTCGTCGACGGCCCGGTTGTGGCAGTCGCGCAGTACCTGCTCGCGGATCTCGGGTACCCGCTGACCCCGAACGGCGAATTCGGCTACGACATGAATGCCGTCGTGGCCGACTTCCAAGCCAACCACGGGATCCGGGTCGACCCGGACGCGACCTTCGACGCGGCCACCTGGGAAGCGCTTGTGCCGGCCCTCGACAAAGACGCCAACGGTCTTCCCGTCAACGCGCTGCAGTACCTGCTCGGCCGCAAGGGGTACGACGACGTCACGATGAGCGGCGAATTCGACCACAGCACCATGAAGGCGGTCCAGGACATGCAGCGCCTCCACGGCCTGGTATCCAATGGGAAGGTCGACGTGGACACGTGGTGCGCGATTGTCGGCGGCTCAGTTCGTTCAGCCTTCCAGTACTGAACACGCTGGCACCTGCACCACCGGGACGACGGAGTGCCGCTGTCGGCGGTGCTCCACGCCCTGATCGGTGTCGGCACCGCACGGCACCTGACCGGCCGGGGAATGGACCGGCTGGGCCGGTGCGCCCTGGACGACCGTCACGCGACCGAGGCGGCCCGACCCGGCCGATCCCGCCCTCGGTGGGCGGGTCGGTGCGGGTGTCGGTGCCGTGTCGGGGCCGTGTCAGGCGGCCGGCGCACGCTGTGAGGCATGACAGATGACCTGGTGATCGAGGCCGAGGGCCTCGTCAAGACCTTCGGGAAGACGAGGGCGCTGCAGGGCGTGGACCTCGCGGTGCCCCGGGGGACGGTGCTCGGGGTGCTCGGCCCCAACGGCGCCGGCAAGACCACCGCCGTACGCATCCTCTCCACGCTCCTGACCCCGGACGGCGGCACCGCCCGGATCAGCGGCTTCGACGTCGTCCGCGATGCCGAGCGGGTCCGGCAGAGCATCGGACTCACCGGCCAGTACGCCTCGGTCGACGAGGACCTGACCGGGCGGCAGAACCTGGAGCTGTTCGGCACCCTGCTGGAGCTGGGGCGCACCGGCTCGCGGCGGCGGGCCGCCGAACTGCTCGACTGGTTCGACCTGACCGCCGCCGCCGACCGGCAGGCCAAGACCTACTCCGGCGGCATGCGGCGACGGCTGGATCTGGCCGCCAGCCTTGTCGGCTCGCCCGACGTGATCTTCCTAGACGAGCCGACGACCGGGCTCGACCCGGCCAAACGTGAGGACATGTGGGAGGTGGTGCGGTCGCTGGTCACCAACGGCTCGACCGTGCTGCTCACCACGCAGTACCTCGAGGAGGCCGACGCGCTCGCGGACGCGATCACGGTGATCGACCACGGGCGGGTCATCGCGTACGACACACCCGAAGGGCTCAAGCGGGTGGTCGGCGGCCAGACCCTCGAGGTCCGGCCGTCCGATCCCGCGCAGCTGTCCCGGATCGCGGCGATCCTGACCGAGGTCGGCTCCGGTGCGCAGGCCGACGAGATCCGCAAGGGCGTACTCGCGGTGCCGGTCGCCGACGACGCGGCCCTGACCGAGAGCGTCGCGCGGTTCGCCGCCGCCGGCATCGCGGTCACCGAACTTTCCCTGCACCTGCCGAGCCTCGACGAGGTGTTCTTCACCCTCACCGGGCGTACGGCATCCGACGACGAGACCACCCACCGCATGGAGGTCGCGGCATGAGCACCCTGGCCGATGCACCACCCAAGACGAACTCCCCGCTGTCGGCGATCGCGGCGAAACCACGACCCTTCCGGCTCGCCCGGCACTCGTTGGCGCTCGCCAAGCGCAGCCTCATCAAGACCTGGCGTACGCCCGAGGCACTCATCGACGTCACCCTGCAGCCGGTGCTGTTCCTCATCATCTTCGTCTACATCTTCGGCGGCGCGGTCGCCGGATCCACGCACGACTACCTGCAGTTCCTGTTGCCCGGAATTCTGGCGCAGACCATCGCCACGGGCGCCATCGCGATCGGCGTCAACCTCAACACCGACATTGCCAAGGGCATCTTCGACCGGTTCCGGTCGCTGCCGGTCCCCCGCTCCGCGCCGCTGGTCGGCGCGGTGCTGGGCGACGTCGTACGGTACGTGGTCGTCACGATCTCGACCCTCGCGATCGGCTACGTGCTCGGTTTCCGGATCGACACCGACCCGCTCCGGGCGCTCGCCGGCTGCCTGCTCGCGGTGCTGTTCGCCCTCTGCCTGAGTTGGCTGCCGGTCCTCGTGGCGATGAAGGTGCGTACCGCGGGCGCCGTGCAGGGCCTGATGTTCGCGTTGATCATGCCGATGAGCTTCGCGTCCAACGTGTTCGTCAGCGCCGACACGCTGCCGGGCTGGATGCAGGCCTTCGTGGACGTCAACCCGATGACCCACCTGGTGGCAGCGGTGCGCGGGCTGTTCCTCGGCACCCCGGTTGGCTCGCACGTGTGGTGGACGCTCGCCTGGTGTGCCGGCTTCGTGGCGGTGTTCATGCCGCTGGCGTTGCGCGCGTACCGCAGGAAGATCTGAATTCAGCCGAGCAGGTCGTCCATCAGCTCGCGGATCCGGGCTGTGGTCGCGGCGACGGGCCGCTCACGCCACGCGGCCAGCAACGGCTCACGCTGCTCCTCGTCACCGAGGGCGGCGTCGAGCCGTTCGCCGTCTCCGGGTGGGAAGAAGGTCATGTCGTGGGCGCCGATCCGGATCCCGAGCGCGGACAGTTCGCGGGCGGCTCCGACGTCACCCCGGTACGCCGCGAGTTCGGCACCGCCCACCGCCAACGCCCCGATCACCGGCAGGTCCCTCGAGGACAGCGCCTCGTCCCGGGCGAGCCTCAGCAACGCGGCCGCGTGGGCGTCGGCATCGTCTCCCGACGCATGCCGCACCTCGGCCACCCGCAGGTGGAGGACCGCCACCGCGACCCGGAGGATGACGCGCGGCTGCGGCGGCGGCCCGGCCCACCCGGCCAGGGTCCGGGTCACCCCGTCGGCGTGAGCGAGTACGTCGTCGTATCGCTCGCGCTGCCAGGCCAGGTGGGCCAGCCCGAGGCGCGCCTGCGCGATTTCCACTTCCTCGGCCTGGTCCGCGGTCGCCGTCTCGCCCAGCCGCCGCTCCGCTTCCGGGTCGCCGGCCAGGGCACGTTGCACGTCCAACCGCACACGGATCGAGCGGGCGTCCTGCGTCGCGCCGATCAGATCCATGTGGTGGACGCTGCGCGCCAGCCAGTCGGCCGAGCGAGTGTCCCCGCCCGGGATGAAGAACTGACCGACGGCGCCCGCCGCCATCGCCATGCCCCAGTGGTCGCCGGCGACCTCGAACTGGCGATACGCCTGCTCGGCGTCGACGATCGACGCCTCGGGCATGCCGCCGTTCTCCCGTATGGCGGCGCGGGCGAACAGGCCGAGTCCCTGCACGTACGGGTCCGGATGCGCGATCATCTCGGCGGCGCCCTTCATGCTCCCGTCCAGGTCCGAGGCGTCGAACGCGGGCACCGCCGACGCGAGCACGGTCTGCCGGGGCGACACCTCGGCGGGCCGCTCGGCGAGGAGCGTCCGTAGCGCCCGTCGGGCGAGCACGGCGAGCCGGGCCTCGCCGCTGATGCCGGCGTTGACGCCGATCAACAGGCAGGTCCAGGCGAGCCGGTCGGCGTCGGGCAGTGGCCGGCGGGCGGCCCGGCCGCGCAGGATCGCCGATGCTCGCCGTCGGTCCGGGTCCTCGACGTGCAGCAGACTTCGCGCCCAACCGGTGACCTCGAGGTGCAGGCCGCGCACCGACCAGAGGTGGAACAACGCGGTGGCGAGGTCGACCGTGGCCGGCTCGTCGTCCAGCCCGAACGCCCAGCGCAGGCCAGCGAGCAGGTTGTCCTGCTCGGCGGCACAGCGGGCGAACGCCTCGATCTGGCCGGGCCCGATGAACCGGTCGGCGAGGGCGACTGCCTGCTCCCGGGCCCAACCGACCAGGCCTGCCATGGCCGGATCTCGGTCGCCGGCCGCGCCCAGGCGGGCTTCGCCGTACTCGCGGACGGTCTCGAGCATCCGGTAGCGGGGCCGGCCGTCTCCCTCGACCAGGGTCAGCAGGGACTGTTCGACGAGCGTCGCCAGACCGCGTCGTACGTCCGGCGTCTGCGCGACCGCGGCGGCGAGGTCCGCGGTGAACGGCGCGGGGATGACCGCGACCCGCTGGAGCAACTCGCGGTCCTCGGGCGCGAGCAGTTCCCGGCTCCAGTCGACCATCGCCCACAGGCTCGCGTGCCGATCCGGCAGGCCCCGCAGCGCATCGTCGAGGAGCGCGAACCGGTCGGTCAGCCCGGCCAGTACGTCGTCGATCGGCATGTGCCGCAGTCGAGCGGCGGCCAGTTCGAGCGCCAGCGGGAGGTTGTCGAGCCGGTGACACAGCGCGAGCGCTCGTGCGGTGTCCCAGGTCGGCACCGCGCCGCCGGCCCGCGCCCGGGATTCGAGCAGCCCGAGCGCGTCGGCGTCCGGCAACGCGGTCAGCCGGTGGACCCGCTCACCGGCCAGGCCCAACGGGGCCCGGCTCGTCGCGAGCACCGTGACCTCCGGCGAGGTCACCGCGACCAGGTCCGCGACGACGGTGGCCACCGTGTCGAGGACGTGCTCGCAGTTGTCCAGCACAACGAGCCCGTCGAGGTCCGGCGCTACGGCGCGTAACCGTTCCTCGGGGCTGAGGACCCGCCGTTCGAGGCCCAGGTTGCCTCCGGTCGTCGAGGTGTCCCCTCCGCCGAGCGCCGCGAGCACCGTGGGCAGCACCTCGTCGGGTGAGCGCAGACCGGCGAGTTCGATCACGCGGACCGTCTGCCCGGCCGTCGCCGCGCGGCGCGCCACCTCGGCGGCCAGCCGGGTCTTGCCGGCGCCGCCGGTGGCCACGATCGTCACCAGAGCCGCCTCGGTGAGCGCCTCGCCCACGGTCTCGACGTCCCGCTCCCGACCGACGAGGGCGGTCACCGGTCGGCGCCATGCGGCGGGCAGGGCGATCCGCGTCGGCTGCCGTGGCGGCGTCGCGACAGCCGGGGTGGTGAGTTCGCCGCGCAGCAGCGCCAGGTGGACCTGTGTGATCACGGACGACGGGTCGGTGCCGTACCGGTCGGCCAGTTCGGCACGAAGCCCGTCGATCACCTCCAGCGCCTCGGCGTCGCGGCCCTGGGCGGCGAGCACGCGAACGAGCAGGGCGGCCGACGGCTCGTCCGGGGGCGTACGTGCGACGAGCCGGCGCAGGTCAGCCTCGTCGAAGGGCCCCGCACCGGTGAGTGCTGCCTCTGCCCGGAGCGCGGTGACGTCCGCGAACAGGCGCGTCTCCTCGGCGGTGACGAGCTCGGGGACCTCGGGGAACAGGGCCCGGGCCTGGTCGGCCGAGCTGCGGGCGGCAGGGACGTCACCGGTCCGGAGCGCGGCACGTCCCCGCTCGGCGAGCGCCCGCGCTTCGACAGCGTCAACGGTGATCTCCTCGGCGGGCAGGCGATATCCCCCCGGACCCGCGATCACCGGCAGCCCGAGCCGGCGTACCCGGGACACGAGCGCTTGGACGGCGCCGATCGCGTCGTCGGGCGGCGTGCCGCCCCACACGGCGTCCACCAGCAGCGTGGTGGAGACCGCCCGCCCACGCGCGTCGACGAGCACGCGGATCACCGTCGCGAGCCGGTCGCCCCGAACCGGCCGGCCGTTGACGGCGAGCGGGCCGAGGATCGTGATGTGCACCGACCCAGCATCCTCCACCGCTACACCGGGCCGCCGATCACCCGCTCGGTCATCGGGAGCCGGGCGGCAGGAAGCCCGCGTAGGGCGGCGGGGTCGCGAGCGGTCGGATCACCAGCGGGTACGGATGTGCCAGCGGGTCCGGTACACCGGTTGCCCCCAGTGTGGGATGAAGGCGATCGCCATCATTCCCACGGTCATGACGGTCGCGACCGCGAGCGGTGGCAGCCCTCGCATCATCGGCGCCGCCAGCGACAGGACGGCCACGCCGATGGGCAGCCGCCACAGCATCGCCCGGAACACCACCAGCGCATACACGCTGCGGCCGGCGAGGAACACCAGCGGACCGGCGGTCACGATGGCCAGCTCGGTGGGGTTGATCTCGCCGACGGGGTCCCTGGCGACCAGGTCACCACCGGCGGCGACCAACACCACACCGGCGACCATGACCAGATGCGCGTACGCCGCGACCAGCGCGATCCGGCCGGGATTGTTGGCCTTGTCGATCCCGGCAGCCAGATAGTCGGCGACGTAGACGGTATAGATCCGCCACATGGTCACGGTCAGGACGAAGAGCAGGATCACCCCCGCCGTCCGCAGGGACACGAACGGGGGGTCACCATATTGCCTTACCCCGACCAGGATGATCTCGCCCAGGGTCACGATGAACATCTGCCGGTAGCGTTCCGCGAGGTGCTCGCCGCCCACCCGGAGTTCCTCGGCGTTCGAACGGCCGAGCCGGGGCAGCGGATAACCGAGGAGGCCGACCGCGAAGTCCGTCGTGATCGCCACCGCCCAGAACATCAGCCGGATCGGGCTGGGCAGGAACGCACCGACCAGCCAGAGCACGCCGGTCAGGCAGAACCAGATCAGCACCCGCGTCGACCGCCTCTGCAGGACGTGACCGCGCAGGGCGGTGGTGAGGATGAGCCCGCGACAGAGGTGCAGGCCCACGTACGCCCCGGCGAAGGCGATCCCGTTGACCCCCTCGAATGCGCTGCCGATGGCCAGCGACATCAGCAGTCCGCCGAACAGCACGGCGAGGACGATCACCTGGACTATCGGCAGTCTGGGGTCGTACCAGTCGGTGGTGTACGCGGTGACCGTCCAGACCCACCAGATCGCGGCGAGCAGGACCAGGGTTTCCAGCGCGTGATTCCAGCCGAGGTTGCCGGTCAGGCGGTCGGTCAGCCGCATGAGTGCGACGATGAGGCCCAGGTCGAAGAGGAGCTCCAGGTAGGAGATCTGGCGGGGAGTCTCCTGGCCACGCAGAACCCACCCCGACCGCGCCCGCGCCACCGCCCCCGCTTCTCCGGACAATCCTGTCCAAGATTCGTACCACGTCCGGAGCAGCAGGTGGGGCGTTGCCGCACAATCCGGGCCGCGACCCGTGCGGTGGACGCAGAAGCCCAATCCGGAACATGATCGATGTTCCGGGCCGAGCCCGCGGACAGGGCCGGACCTACCGCGAGCTCGACGGTGATCGTGCTGCCCTCGCCGAGGCCGGTCCCTCAACGGCCCGAGTGTCGGACTCACCACATCCTCGAACAACTCGACCCGTGGCTCGCCCGAGCCCGGCGTGTCAGTCCACCGGGCGGCCGCGTGACGGATACGGGTGCACGGTGGGATTCACACGTGCAGGGCGGGCCGGTAGATGAGCTCCTGGGTGCGACCGTCGAGTGTCCGGCTCTCCATCAGCTCCAGGTCGAAGTCGGCCGCCCCCGAGAAAACGGGTTCCGTCCCGGTCTGACCGCTGATCACCGGGAAGAGCGTCACCTGGACGCGGTCGACCAGACCGGCGGCCATCAGCGCCCGGTTCAACGACAGGCTGCCGTGCGAGCGCAAGGGCACCTCGGACTCCTCCTTGAGCCGGGCGACGACGTCGACGGCGTCACCGCCCACGAGGGTCGCGTCCGGCCAGTCAAGGGGTCCTTGCAGCGTGCTCGACACCACCGTCGCCGGGAGGCTCCTCATCCGCGTGACCCAGGCGTCACGGACCTCGGACTCCTCGGTGCTCGCGGCCAGCATCCGCGCGAACACCCGGTACGTGCCGGCCCCGAAGACCATGCGCTGCTCCTCGCTGTACAAGGCGAGGCGGTGCTCGAGCAACTCGGGGCCCTGCTTACCCCAGTAGCCGCCCCAGTTGCCGCTGTTGGTGCCGAAGCCATCTAGGCTGGAAAAGACGTCGAAGGTGTAGGTAGCGGTCATGATGCTCCCCTTGCGGGTGTGAGTTCCGTACGACGGGTCTGCAGGTAGGAACGCTCGGTCTCGTTGGTGGCCAGCGCCATGGCCTGGTCGTATGCGGCTCGGGCCTCGGCGTCGCGTCCGAGCCGGGCCAGCAGTTCGGCCCGGGTGGCGGGCAGCCGGTGGTAGCCCGGGAGATCGACGTCCTCCAACGCGGCGAGGGCCACCGCCGGTCCGTGCACCTCGGCGACGGCGACCGCACGGTTGAGCGCGACGATCGCGGTCGGCGCGAGCGCGAGGAGCTGGTCGTAAAGTGCCAGGACCTGCGGCCAGTCGGTGGCGGCGCCGTCGGTGTGCACCGCGCTGATCGCGGCCTGGATCTGGTACGGACCTGGCCGGTTACGCCGCAGGCAACGGCGGACCAGGTCATGGCCCTCCGCGATGAGTGTCCGGTTCCACAATGACCGCTCCTGGTCGGTCAGTAGGACCAGTTCGCCGGTCGGGTCGAGCCGGGCCGGGCGGCGCGCCTCGGTCAGCAGCAGCAGGGCGAGCAGGCCGAGGACCTCCGGCTCGTCGGGCATCAACGCGGCGAGCTCGCGGGCGAGCCGGATCGCCTCGGTGCACAGGTCCGTTCTGATCAGCGGTCCGGCGGTGGACGTGTAGCCCTCGTTGAACATCAGGTAGAGCACGGTGAGCACGGGTGGCAGCCGGTCCGGCAGCTCATGTTCGGCGGGAACCCGGTAAGGGATGCCGGCGTCGCGGATCTTCTTCTTGGCGCGCACGATCCGTTGGGCGACGGTCGCCTCCTGAATCAGGTAGGCCCGTGCGATCTCCGGTACTTCGAGGCCGCCGAGCAGGCGGAGCGTGAGGGCCGTACGCGCGTCAGGAGCGAGGGCCGGGTGGCAGCAGGTGAAGATGAGTCGCAGCTGGTCGTCTTTCACCGGTCCCACCTCCTGGGGCTCGTCCTGTTGGTGCAGCAGGGCCTGGGCGTGCCGGGCCTCGCGGGTCGACTCCCGGCGGAGCCGGTCGACGGCCCGGTTGCGTGCGGTGGTCACGACGGTGGGATGGTGACAGGTCAGGCGGCCAAGCGGCGCGCGACAGCGGGGATCACGATCGCGGCCGCGACCAGGTGGGTGAGCATCAGCAGCACCTTGGTGGCCACCCCGGCGTCGGCGATCACGTCCGGCACCAGCGACAGGACCGTCAGCACCACCGTCGTGCGGACGAACGTCCGCCGCGGACGCCGGGCGAAACGGGACAGTAGCGCGGCGATGACCACGCCGATCAGCGAAAACGAAGCGGTCAGCACGCCGAACCCGGCCACCGGAATCGGGGCGCCGCCCATATCGAGGCTGACCCCTGCCGCGTGGCCGGCGGCGGCGACGGCCATGGTGGCGGCGCTCGCGGCTACCGCGGCGATGACACCGGTCCGGATCATCGCACCGAAGGTCGAGGTGGTGGCGTGGGTCGTGTTCACGGTGGTGGTCATCGTGCCCTCCAGTGGGTGTATGGACCGGCTCGGTACCGGGCTCTCACCAGGACGACGAAAAGGACCAACCCCAATCGACAAGCAAGCCGAATTTTTCGAAGACACTCGCCTCCGGTGTACGCCGAGGCAGTCCCCGCGCACAGCGGACGAGACCGACGATAAGCCGGTGACCCTCTCGGCATCGATCAGCCGCGCGGAGCGCTCGAATCAGCATGCGGGCGCAGCCCGGTAGGAGTCTCATCGACACCGCCGGCAACCGGCCGCTGCGGCTGCTACGGCGCGCGCTCACGCCCCGCGGAACGCTGGTCCTGGTCGGGGGCGAAAACGGCGGCGGTCCCGCTGTTCGGCGGCTTCGACCGAGCGATGCTGCGCGCACCAATGCTGTCGATGGTCCCGCCGGCGGCTGCGCAACCTGATCGCCGAGGTACGCGCCGCCCACACATCGAGTCCGGCGCCGTCACACGGTCCCGGTCCGCGCCGACCTTGCCCGGCAGACATGGCCCATGTTTCCGAGATGTTCCCGGCGCGGTGCGCCTCGGACACGACGAAGGTGCGTCGCTGGATTCTTCCGGCTCAACGGCCTGTTGCGTTGGTACTCAAGATCGTGTCCGAGGGGCGACGACGACAGCATATCCATGGTCGTCATTCGAAAAGAGCTGGCGCTAACACCCTAGACGCCGACATCGCGACGAATGTGGGACGCTCCCGCTTCAACCGCCTCAAGCAGTGCCGCAGCGTCGCCACCCGCTACGACAATACCGCCACGTGGTACGAGGCCACCATCACGATCGCCGCGCTACTGCAGTGGTTGTAACCCTTTGAAGACACCGCTAGGGCGACTCTTCCTCACCGGTCCGCGGTTGCCTCCCGGCCGGCTCGCACGACCCCCTTTCTCCCGGCACCATCCGATCATGGCGCCGTCGTGGGCATGGCACCCTCGGCGAGCTTGAGTCGCGTCCAGATGTTCATGTTGATCACAATGGCCACGATCTCCAGGATCTCGTCCTCCGTGAAGTGCGTGGCCATCCTGTCGTGTGCCTCCTGGACCCGGTTGTTGACGGTGGTGTCGGCGGCTCGGGTCAACGCCTCGGCGTAGGCCAGCGCGGCTCGCTCCTCCTCGGTAAACAGGTGCGTCTCCCACCACGCGGTGAGGGTCTCGACCTTGGACGGCGGGATGTCGGCGGTGCGGGCAGCGGCGTGGTGCACCAGAAGGCAGTAGCTGCAATTGTTGATCTGTGCAACGCGTAACCGCAGAAGCTGGGCCAGGGCCTGTTCCACCTGGAGTGTGGCGGTATGGCCGAAAGCTGCGGCCCCGGCGTTTGCCAGAGCCATGAGTTGTTCGTTTGACGTGGCGTCCAGCCGGACGTTCTGGATCCTGGTATCCAAGAGATGACCTCCTGTAGGTCACAACGACAACACCAGTGGTGGGGACGTCCACGGCGGTGGAGGGCCGTATCGGGATTCCCAGCAGCCTAGATAGGCGGGCGTAGGTCGTGTACCGCGTCTTTCAGGCACGCAAGCGTGACGATCGCGACGGTGTCGAAGCCGGCTCCGGTGTAAGCTTGATCTTTAACCCTCGTGTTGTTTACGTGCTGCGATGGTCAGGTCACGCTTGATGGTTTTGCCGACGTCGTGGTGGGGTGCGGCCCGGC